>NZ_JBSGAI010000017.1:0-187473 GCF_053600695.1 Amycolatopsis sp. NPDC005003
GAACTGAGGACGAGACCCTGTTCGAACGGATCATTGGTGGGGAGATCCCCGCCGATGTCGTCTATCAGGATGAGACCACCTTTGCCTTCCGGGATTATCACGGCTTCGGGGTGGTGGGCACCGAACCCCGCCACCCGAAGCGCCCCGGGCACCTCCGGCCGAAGGCCGCTTCCACCACAGAGCACCGCAGCAACGACCGACTTCACCACCCCGCCCCCGACGGCTTCCGCCGCCCCCGACCACCGAGCCCCACGCTCGCCGAGCAGCGCCCCACGCCCCGGGGGCGCCCCCCGGTTCCAGCGTATCGAGCGCGACCGACGAAAAGCCGGCAAAGCGGCGGCGGCCGGCCTGGTTGTCCACATCGCCGCCGGGCTGTGGGCAACCCCGCCTGAGCTGCGGCCCGGCACATCGGGGCACTGGCGCGCCCCGTCCGGGCGGGCCTTCTAGACTCGGCCCCGATGTTCCAGCCACCTGAAACCCCGCTTCCGCCGGGGGTGGGCCGATGAAGCTCGTCTTCGCCGGCACTCCCGACCCGGCGGTCCCCGCCCTGCGTGCCCTGCTCGATTCCGGGCGGCACGAGGTCGTCGCCGTCGTCACGCGGCCCGATGCGCAGGCCGGGCGTGGCCGCCGCGTCCTGCGGTCGCCCGTCGGCGCGCTCGCCGATGAACACGGCATCGAGGTCCTCACGCCCGCGCGCGCCGGTGATCCGGCCTTCCTCGCGCGGCTGACCGAGCTCGCGCCGGATGCCTGCCCGGTCGTCGCCTACGGGGCGCTGCTCCCGCAGGCCGCCCTCGACATCCCGCGGCTGGGCTGGGTGAACCTGCACTTCTCGCTGCTGCCCGCGTGGCGGGGCGCCGCGCCCGTGCAGGCCGCGATCCGCGCCGGCGACGAGATCACCGGCGCCTCGACCTTCCGGATCGTCAAGGAACTCGACGCCGGCCCGGTCTACGGCGTCGTCACCGAGGCGATCGGCGCCACCGACACCGCCGGCGCGCTGCTCGGGCGGCTCGCGGAGTCCGGGGCCAAGCTGCTGCTGTCCACGATGGACGGTCTGGCCGACGGAAGCCTCGTCGCGCGGGAGCAGCCTGCCGAAGGTGTCAGCTACGCGCCGAAGGTGACCGTCGAGGACGCGCGGGTGTCGTTCGCGGACCCGGCGTCGGCGGTCGACCGGCAGATCCGGTCGGTCAGCCCGGACCCGGGCGCCTGGGCGGAGTTCCGCGGGGAACGCTTCAAGCTCGGCCCGGTCACGGTGCTCGACGAACCCGGCCCGCCGCCGGGCGAGATCGTGGTCGAACGCAAACGGGTGCTGGTCGGGACGGCGACGAAGCCGCTGCGGCTCGGCGAAGTCCAGGCACCCGGCAAGAAACGGATGGCGGCCACCGACTGGGCGCGCGGAACAAGGATCGACCAGGGAGAGCGCCTCCGGTGAACGACCACAGGGAACGACGCCCGTCACGGCCGCAGCGGGGCCGTCCGGCACCGCGCAAGGAGGGGCCGCGCCGCCCGCCGGAGGTCGACCCGGCCCGGCAGGCCGCGTTCGACGTCCTCGCGGCCGTCCGCACGAAGGACGCCTACGCCAACCTCGTCCTGCCGGACCTGCTGCGGGAACGGCGCATCACCGGCCGCGACGCCGCGCTGGCCACCGAGCTCGCGTACGGCACCTCGCGGGCGCAGGGCCTGCTCGACGCGATCATCGAGTCCTGCGCCGAGCGCCCGCTCAAGCAGACCGACCCGGCGGTGCTCGACGCGCTGCGCCTCGGCGTCTACCAGCTGCTGCGCACGCGCATCCCCGAGCACGCCGCCGTCACGTCCACTGTGGACCTCGTGCGCGCGGAAGCCGGTTCGTGGGCCACGGGTTTCGCGAACGCCATCCTGCGCAAGGTGTCCGAAAAGGACGAAGCCGCGTGGCTCGACGAGCTGGCGCCGGACGAGGCGGCCGACCCGATCGGGGCCTACGCGCTGCGCACCGCGCACCCGCGCTGGATCGCCCGCTCGTTCGCCGAAGCGCTGGGTGACAAGGGCGCCGGCCTCAAGGCGGCCCTGGAAGCCGACGACGCACGCCCCGAGGTGCACCTCGTCGCCCGCCCGGGCGAGATCAGCGCGGACGAGCTCGCCGCGATCACCGGCGGCGACCCGGCGCCGTACTCGCCGTACGGCGTGCGCCTGCCCGCCGGTGCCGGCGACCCGGCCGACGCCGAGCCGGTCCGCGAGCGGCTCGCCGCGGTGCAGGACGAGGGCAGCCAGCTCTGCGCGATCGCCGCGACGAAGGTGCCGGTCGAAGGCACCGACGAGCGCTGGCTCGACCTCTGCGCCGGGCCCGGCGGCAAGGCGGCGCTGCTCGGCGCGCTGGCCGCGCTGAGCGGGGCGTCCGTGGACGCCGTCGAGAAGGCCCCGCACCGCGCGAAGCTCGTCGAGAAGGCCACGAGCGGGTTGCCGGTGAAGGTGCGCGTCGCCGACGGGCGCGAGAGCGGCCTGGAGCCGGGTTACGACCGGATCCTCGTCGACGCGCCGTGCAGCGGGCTCGGCGCGCTGCGGCGGCGGCCGGAGGCGCGGTGGCGCCGCCAGCCCTCCGACGTCGCGGACCTGACGAAGCTGCAGGGCGAGCTGATCACCGCGGCCTACGAGCTGCTGCGGCCCGGTGGCGCGCTGACCTACGTCGTCTGCTCGCCGCACCTGGCCGAGACCGAGGGCGTCTTCGCGGAGACGGCGCGGCGGCTGAAGGCCGAGGTGCTGGACGCGCGCGAGTTCTTCCCCGGCGTCCCGGAGCTCGGCGACGGGCCGTACGTCCAGCTGTGGCCGCACCGCCACGGCACGGACGCGATGTTCTGCGCCGTGCTGCGCAAACCGTGAGGGACCTCGGGCTGGTCGCCGGCTCGTGCGGCGGGCTGGACGTCCGGTTCGCCGCCGAGCTGGCCCGCCCCGCGGCCGAGCGCGGCTGGCGCCCGGCGATCACGCTGACGCCGACCGCGCACCGCTGGCTCGACGCGACCGGCGCGCTCGCCGACGTCGCCGCCTGCACGGACCTGCCGGTCCGCAGCGTGTCCCGGCTGCCCGGCGAGCCCCGGCCGCACCCGGATCCCACGGTGTTCCTGTTCGCGCCGGCGTCGGCGAACTCGGTCGCCAAGCTCGCGCTGGGCATCGCGGACAACCAGGCGTTGACGGTGCTCGGCGACGTGCTGGGCGCGCCGGGGATCACGATGGTGGTGGCGTACCAGATCCAGGACACCCGGGTGCACCACCCGGCGTGGCAGCGCCACCTCGACACCCTCGCGGGCGCCGGGGTGACGTTGCACCGCCTGGACGTCCGGCGGCCGTGGACCGAGGCACTCGACCTGCTGCCCTGAGCCGAGGTGCTCGCGGGGGCGCCCCCCGATTTCCACGCTACCGGAGACCACCGACAATTCCGGGCGCCTAAGGGCACACCGCCGCGTCCATGGCCGCGAACAGGTGCTGGTTCGTCTCGGCCGGCGTCGGGTTCTGGTTCAGCACCACCGCCGCCCGGCGATCGCGCGGCCCCACGCCCGCCAGGTTCGTGAAGCCGATGATTCCGCCCTGGTGGCCCCAGAACACCCCGCACGACACCGGGAGGCTGCCCAGCCCGAGCCCGTAGCCCGCGCCCGGCGCGCCCAGGTCGGCCGGGACCGTCCGCTGCATCTCCGCCAGCTCGGCAGGCCGCAGGAGCCGCCCGCCCAGGAGGGCTCCGTAGAACCCGTCCAGGTCCGCCGGGGTGGAGATCAGGCCGCCCGCCGCCCAGGCGATCGTCGAGTCGAAGTCGCTGAAGTCCACCAGGTTCCCGGCGAACGGGAGGTAGCCGACGGCGTGCGGGGCCGGCAGCCGCTCGTCGCCCCGGCGGGGCAGGTACGTGTCGTGCAGGCCCAGCGGCCGGGTGATCCGGTGCGCGATCAGGTCGGTCAACGCCTTGCCGGTCACCTTCTCGGCGAGCATCCCGGCCACGATGTAGTTCGTGTTGGAATACGACCACTTCGTGCCCGGCGGGAACAGCGCCGGGTGCTGCAGCGCCATGGCCACCAGCTCGGCCGGCTCCGCTCCCCGGTGCCGCAGGGCTTCCGGGTCCGACCGGTCGATGTCGTCCGTGTAGTTGTAGAGACCGCTGGTGTGCTGGAGCAGCTGACGGACCGTGATCCGGCCGTCGGGCAGCAGCCCCGGCAGGTACCGCGCGACCGGTGCGTCGAGCCGGATCCGGCCCTCGGCGACCAGCTGCAGGACCACCGTCGCGACGAACGTCTTCGTCACGCTGCCCGCACGGAAGGAACCGTTGCGCGGGAACGGTTTCCCGGTGGCGATGTCGCCCGCGCCGCTGCGGACGACCCGGGTCCGGTGGCCGTCCTGGATCACCGCCTCGGCGCCGGGGACGCCGTCCTGCGCCGTCAGGACGTCGAGGCGTTGCTGCACCGGATCCGCAGTGGCCGCGAGCGCCGGCGCGGCGGTGGTGGCGGCGAGCAGTGCGACGAGCGTGCCGGCGGTGACGGCCCGCAGTGACTTCCGCATGGAAAGAACCCCCTGTGTCTCGGAAAACCCAGGTTAGGGCGCCGGGACGCCGGGCGGGATGGGGTGAACCACCGGATCTTCCTGCGGTTTACCCCACCATCGTCAGTGACCGTCGAGGTGGCCCGGCCGCACCACGCCCGCCTCGTACGCGATCACCACGGCCTGGCTGCGGTTGCCGGCGCCGAGCTTGGCGAAGATGTTGCCCACGTGGGTCTTCACCGTCTCCAGGCTGATCACCAGCGCCGTCGCGATGTCCTGATTGGACAGTCCGGTGGCGATGAGCCGCAGCACCTCGGCCTCGCGGCGGGTGAGCGTCTTCGCCGCCCGTGCGTGCGCGCCGCCCGGCGGCCGCCCGCGCACCAGCCGCCGGATCGCCGCCGGGAACAGCAGCGACTCGCCGGCGGCGACCGTCCGCACGGCGTGCGCGATCTCCTCCTTGCGCGCCCGTTTCAGCAGGAACCCGCTGGCCCCGGCCAGCAGCGCCTCGTGCACGTAGTCGTCGTTGTCGAACGTCGTGACGACCAGGATCTTCGGGGGATCCGCGAGCGCCGCGAGCACCTGCCGGGTGGCCTCGATGCCGTCCGTGCCGGGCATCCGGACGTCCATCAGCACGACGTCCGGCCCGGTCCGCCGCACCGCGGCCAGCACCTCGCCGCCGTCGGCCGCCTCGCCGACCACCGGCAGGCCCTGCTGCTCCAGCAGCGCCCGCAGCCCGGTGCGGACCAGCGGCTCGTCGTCGGCGAGCAGCACCGTGGGCGTCACGCTCCCGCCCGCAGCGGGATGGACGCCCGCAGCCGCCACTGCTGCCCGTCCGGGCCGGCGTCGAGCTCGCCGCGCAGCGCTTCGACGCGCTCGGCGAGCCCGGCCAGCCCGCGCCGCCCGGTCCGCGGCCCGTCGCCGGGCAGCGCGTTGACCACCGCGATGCCGAGGCGGTCCGGCCCGGCCTCGACCCGGACGTCGACCGTGCCCGGGCCGGCGTGGCGCAACGCGTTGGTCAGGCCCTCCTGCACGATCCGGTAGCCCTCGCGCGACACCGTGGCGGGCAACGCGGCGACCGGGCCGGTGACGGCCAGCCGGACGTCGAGCCCGGCTTCGCGGGCGCGCACGGCGAGGACGTCGACTTCGGCCAGGGTGCGCGTCGGCGCCTTCGCGGCCGGCTCCTCGCGCAGCAGGCCCAGGACGTGGTCGAGGTCCTCCAGGGCGCTCCGGGACGCTTCTTCGATCGTGCCGAGTGCGCGCCGCACCTGGGCGGGGTCCGCCTCGACCAGCTCGGCCGCGGCGGCCGCCTGGATCGTCGACGTCGTCAGCGTGTGCCCGATCGAGTCGTGCAGCTCGCGGGCCAGCCGGTTGCGCTGGGCGAGCACGGCCGAGCGGCGTTCGGCCCGCGCCGCGCGTTCGGTCTCCGACGGGCCGAGCAGCGCCTCCGCGCCGGTCCGGAAACCGCGGGTGGCGCCCGCGGTCAGCACCACCGCCGCGAAGAGCAGCACGACCCCGAAGGGGACGGTCCACCCGCCGAGCGGGACTTCGTCCCAGAAGAGGCTGATGGTGTCCTGGCCGCCGGCCAGCCAGACCTCGGGCACCAGCAGGCCCAGGCTCAGGAAGGCGAGCACGGTGAGCAGGATGCCGCTCAGCGCCGTGTGCAGGGCGAGCCACAGCCCCGACCGCAGCCGCGAACCGGCGTCGGGTCGCCCGTCCGGGGCCGGGACGGCGGTGCCGAGCAGGGTGTTCGCCAGGCCGATGCCGAGCCGCCGGACCGGTCCCAGCAGGCCCAGCAGCCCCATCAGCACCGCCAGGGCGAGCAAGGCGAGCAGCGCCCGCACGCGGGAGTCGGCCTCGACCGACACCGCGACAGCGAAGGCGAAGGGGGAGATCGGCACGGTGAGGACGGCACACGCGATGGCGTACGGCAGGCTGCGGTAGCTGCCGATCCGCGCCAGGGAGGCCAGGAATCCGGACATGTGGTCGAGGTTAGGGCGACCCGGGGTGCCGTGACCTCCCTCTCCGGAGCCAGATCCTGGTCACAACCGGTTAGCGAGCGTTAGCGCCGTCCTCCTACACTCGGGACGTGGCAGTCCGACCTTTGATCGCACCCAGCATCCTCGCGGCCGACTTCGCCCGGCTCGGCGACGAGATCGCCGCCGTGGCCGGCGCGGGGGAGACCCGCGCCGACTGGGTCCACGTCGACGTCATGGACGCGCACTTCGTGCCCAATCTGACCCTCGGCCTGCCCGTGGCCAAAGCGCTGATCCAGAGCACCGACCTGCCGATCGACTGCCACCTGATGATCGACGACCCGGACCGCTGGGCGGTCGGGTACGCCGAGGCCGGCGCCTACAACGTCACCGTGCACGCCGAGGCCGCGAAGGACCCGGTCGCGCTGGCGAAGAACCTGCGCGCCGCGGGCGCGAAGGCCGGCCTGTCGCTCAAGCCGGGCACCGCGCTCGAACCGTGGCTCGACGCGCTCAAGCACTACGACACGCTGCTGGTCATGTCGGTCGAGCCGGGCTTCGGCGGGCAGTCCTTCATCGCCGACGTCCTCGAGAAGGTCCGCACCGCGCGGCGCCTGGTCGACACCGGGCACCTGAAGCTGATCGTCGAAATCGACGGTGGCATCAACGCCGACACCATCGAGCAGGCCGCCGAGGCCGGCGTCGACTGCTTCGTCGCCGGCTCCGCCGTCTACGGCGCCGCCGACCCGGGCAAGGCGGTCGCCGCGCTGCGCGAGCAGGCGGCCCGCGGCCGCGCCGGCTGACCTCGCAGCGGCACCGGGGAAGCCTCCGGGCCGTGGCGGGTGTTGGATGGAAGGACCGGCTCACAGACCGGCTCACGAGGAGGCAGCGCACGTGTTCACCGGCATAGTCGAGGAGATCGGCGAAGTCACCGCGGTCGAGCAGCTGACGAACGCGGCCCGGCTGCGCGTCCGCGGCCCGCTGGTCACCAGCGACGCCGGGCACGGCGACTCGATCGCGGTCAGCGGCGTCTGCCTCACGGTCGTCGAGGTGGCGGGTGGCGAGTTCACCGTCGACGTCGTCCACGAGACGCTGCAGCGCTCCAGCCTGGCCAAGGTCGCGGTCGGCGACCGGGTCAACCTCGAGCGCGCCACCCCGGCCGGCGGCCGGCTCGGTGGGCACATCATGCAGGGCCACGTCGACGGGACCGGCGTGTTCCTCGGCCGCGACGAGAACGGCGTCACGACGTTCGCGCTGCCGAAGCACCTGGCCCGGTACGTGGTCGAGAAGGGCTCGATCGCGGTCGACGGCGTCTCGCTGACGGTCGCGGCGATCGGTGACGACCAGTTCTCGGTCGCCCTGATCCCGACCACCCTGGAAGTGACCACCCTGGGCCGCCGTGAGCCCGGTGACCTGGTCAACCTCGAGGTCGACGTGGTCGCGA
Organism: Amycolatopsis sp. NPDC005003; assembly: GCF_053600695.1. Lineage (NCBI taxonomy): Bacteria > Bacillati > Actinomycetota > Actinomycetes > Pseudonocardiales > Pseudonocardiaceae > Amycolatopsis > Amycolatopsis sp. NPDC005003. Next base: position 7,903 of record NZ_JBSGAI010000017.1, read on the forward strand.
AGTACGTGGAAAAGCTGGCCGAGGCACATATCCGCGACCAGGCGCACAATCGGGACGGCGGCACGGAGGAGCGGTCATGAGTGAGACGAGCGCGGCAGAGCCCGAAGCAGGCTGGACCCCCTGCGGCGCCGGAGCGGTGTTCGACGCCGACGCCATCGAGCGGGCCATCGCGGACATCGCGGCGGGCCGCCCGGTCGTCGTGGTCGACGACGAGGACCGCGAGAACGAGGGCGACCTCATCTTCGCCGCCGAGAAGGCGACGCCGGAGCTGCTGGCCTTCATGGTCCGCTACACCTCGGGGTACGTCTGCGTGGCGCTGACCGAGTCCGAAGCGGACCGGCTGGACCTGCCCCCGATGTACCACACGAACCAGGACGCGCGCGGCACCGCGTACAGCGTCACGGTCGACGCCGCGGAGGGCATCAGCACCGGCATCTCCGCCGCCGACCGCGCGCACACGATCCGGCTGCTGGCCGCCCCGTCGTCCACGGCGAAGGACTTCCGCCGCCCCGGCCACGTCGTGCCGTTGCGGGCCAAGGAAGGCGGCGTGCTGCGCCGCCCCGGGCACACCGAGGCGTCGGTCGACCTGGCCCGGATGGCCGGGCTCGCCCCCGCCGGCGTGCTCTGCGAGATCGTGTCGCAGAAGGACGAAGGCGACATGGCGCGCCGCGACGAGCTCGAGGTGTTCGCCGCCGACCACGACCTGGCGATCATCACCATCGCCGACCTGATCGCCTACCGCCGCCGCACCGAGAAGCAGGTCGAGCGGGTCGCCGAGGCCCGCATCCCGCTGGCCGCGGGCACGTTCCGCGCGGTCGGCTACGACTCGCTCCTGGACGGCATCGAGCACGTCGCGTTCGTCTACGGCGAGATCGGCGACGGCCAGGACATCCTCGTGCGCGTCCACTCCGAGTGCCTCACCGGCGACGTCTTCGGCTCGCTGCGCTGCGACTGCGGCCCGCAGCTGGAGGCGGCCCTGGAAGCGGTGGCCACCGAAGGCCGTGGCGTCGTGCTCTACATCCGCGGCCACGAGGGCCGCGGCATCGGCCTGCTGCACAAGCTGCAGGCCTACCAGCTGCAGGACGACGGCGCGGACACCGTCGACGCGAACCTCGCCCTCGGCGTCCCGGCCGACGCCCGCGACTACGGCACCGGCGCGCAGATCCTCTGCGACCTCGGCGTCCGGACCATGCGGCTGCTGTCCAACAACCCGGCCAAGCGGATCGGCCTGGAGGGCTACGGCCTGCGCGTCACCGGCCGCGTCCCGCTGCCCATCTCGCCGAACCCGGAGAACCTGCGCTACCTGCGGACCAAGCGCGACCGGATGGGCCACGACCTGGCCCAGCTGGAGCACTACGACCAGGTCGGCGCGCGCACCGAACACTCCGACGGAGGAGCACTGTGAGCGGCGAAGGCCGTCCGGACGTCAAGCTGGACCTCTCCGACTGCAAGGCGCTGAAGCTCGGCATCGTCGCCACCCGCTGGAACGCGGACATCACCGATGTCCTCCTGGAGCGGGCGCTGGTCGCGGCGAAGGAAGCCGAGCTGGAGGAGGAGCCGACGGTCGTCCACGTCGCGGGCGCGGTCGAGCTCCCGGTGGTGGCGCAGGCGCTGGCCCGCAACCACGACGCGGTGGTCGCGCTGGGTGTGGTCATCCGCGGCGGCACCCCCCACTTCGAGTACGTGTGCGACGCGGTGACGGCGGGCCTCACCCGGGTCGCGCTCGACGAGAGCACCCCGGTCGGCAACGGCGTCCTGACGTGCGACACGCACGAGCAGGCGGTCGACCGCTCGGGCCGCCCGGGCTCGAAGGAGGACAAGGGCTACGAGGCGACGGTGGCCGCCCTGGACTCCGCGCACGTGCTGCGGAGCCTGCGCCAGCCGTGGACCGAGCGGGGTTTCCAGTGAGCGTGGCGACTTCGCTGGTGATCCGCCCCCGCCGGGCGATGATCATGTGCAGCGTGCTGGCGGTGGCGCTGCTGGCGGTGTTCGTCGTGGTGGCGGTCCTGCTGCGCAACGGCGACACGGGGGTCCGCTTCCAGCGCTCCGACCAGGCGGCGATGGTGGGCATCGGCATCCTGCTGGCGTGCGGCGTGATGCTGTTCGCGATCGCGCGCGTGCGGGCCGACGCCGAGGGCATCGAGGTCCGGAACGTGCTGATCACCCGCCGGTTCGCGTGGAGCGAGGTGCTGTCGGTGAGTTTTCCCGACGGTGCGTCGTGGGCGCGGCTGGAGCTGCCGGACGACGAGTACCACGCGGTGATGGCGGTGCAGGCCGTGGACCGCGACCGGGCCGTGGAGGCGGTGCGGGCCCTGCGCAAGCTGCACCGCGCGGCCACCGGCGGCTGAGCAGTCTGCCGCGGCTCTCGTGAGTGGTAATTCGGGTTAGAACCCTAAATACCACTCACGAGAAGGGGCGTCACAAGTCCAGGTCGACCACGATCGGGGCGTGGTCCGACGGCCCCTTGCCCTTCCGCGCGTTGCGGTCCACATAGGAATCCTTCACCGCGGAGGTGAAGGCCTCGTTCCCGTACACCAGGTCGATCCGCATGCCCTTGTTGTTCGGGAAGTTCCCCGCCCGGTAGTCCCAGTACGTGAACGGGTGGTCGTACTTCAGCGGCCGGGGGAAGACGTCCGACAGGCCCAGGTCGCGCAGCCGGGCCAGTGCGTCGCGCTCCGGCTTCGTCACGTGCGTCGACTCCGCGAACAACGCGATGTCCCAGACGTCCGCGTCCGTCGGCGCCACGTTGAAGTCCCCGAGCACCGCGAACGGCCCGGCCGAAATCTCCGAAGCCACCAGCGAGTGCAGCGACGCAAGCCACTCCAGCTTGTACGCGTAGTGCGGGTTGTCCGGCTCACGTCCGTTGGGCACGTACACCGACCACAGCCGCACGCCGCCGCACGTAGCGCCGATCGCGCGGGCCTCCGAAGCCCCGTCGAACCGCGGCTCGTCCGGCAGCCCGCGGACCACGTCCGACAGGCCCACCTTCGACACGATGCCGACGCCGTTCCAGCGCCCCAGCCCGTACGCCGCTACCTCGTACCCGAGCGCTTCGACCTCGGCCGCCGGGAACGCCTCGGTCGTGTTCTTCAGCTCCTGCAGGCACAGCACGTCCGGCGCCGTCTCCTCCAGGAAACCCAGGACGCGGGGCAGGCGGGGGACGATGGAGTTCACGTTCCAGGTGGCGATCCGCATGCCCGCGAGCATCCCACAGACCACCGACAGAACCGGGACGGCGCCGGAGCGCCGCCCCGGGGACTCACACGCCCGCGGTCGTCCGGATCCAGGACCGGCTCGCCGCCACGCTCGCGTAGTTGTTCGTCCCGCGCGTGTTCGAGCCGCTCTGGTTCTGCACCGTCGACGCGACGCCGACCTGGACCCCGCCGGAGACCTGAGGGCCGCCCGAGTCGCCCTTCCACGCCGAGCCGTTGACGCCGACGCTCTGGATCGCGCGGCCGCCGTAGGCGTCCGTGGACCGGCCGGTCACCTGGACGTTCGCCGTCTTCAGCGACGTCGCCGGCGGGCCGGTCGGGGTGGTGCGGCCCCAGCCGTAGATCTGGTTGGTGCTGCCGGTCGCCGGGTCCGAGCTGCCCAGCGAGATCGGCGCGGCGCTGGTCGCCGAGGCCAGGTGCAGCAGCGCGATGTCGCCGTTCGGGGACTCGTACTCGTTGTCGACGGCGATCTTCGTGCCCGAAAGCAGCGTGTTGCTGCCGACCCGGACGTACATGCCCGAGCCGTCCTGGTCGAGGCAGTGCACCGCGGTCAGCACCCAGCGCGACGCGATGACCGTGCCCGAGCAGTTGAAGCCCTGGTAGTCGCGCCCGGCGGTGTTGACGTAGACCTGCGCGCCCCAGGAGACCGTCGGGGCGGTGGTGCCGCCGATGATGTTCGGCTGGACGCCCGCGGAGGCGACCGCGCCACCGGCGAGGGTCAGCGCGACGGCCGCGGCGGACGCGGCGCCGAGGAGACGGAGAGAGCTCACGGTGGGGATCCTTTCGGAGGGGGACCGGATCGGCCGGTCGGAAAGTAACCACCACGTCACCGAGCGGGACACCGACGAAGGTCGGAAACGGACGAACACCCTACTTCCGATGGGGCAGCCCCGGGGGCGTGCGAGAACTGTCGGTGGTGCCAAATAGGCTGGGGGAGTGGCTGACCCGACCACCTACCGTCCCTCGCCGGGGAGCATCCCGGATGCCCCTGGCGTGTACAAGTTCCGCGACGCGACCAAGCGGGTCATCTACGTCGGCAAGGCCAAAAGCCTCCGCAGCAGGCTGAACTCCTACTTCGCCGACCTCTCCGGCCTGCACCCGCGCACGCGCCAGATGGTGACGACCGCGGCGAGCGTCGAGTGGACCGTGGTCACCACCGAGGTCGAGGCGCTCCAGCTCGAGTACAACTGGATCAAGGAGTTCGACCCCCGGTTCAACGTCCGCTACCGCGACGACAAGAGCTACCCGGTGCTCGCGGTGACGCTGAACGAGGAGTTCCCGCGCCTGCACGTCTACCGCGGCGCGCGCAAGAAGGGCGTCCGGTACTTCGGCCCGTACGCGCACGCCTGGGCCATCCGCGAGACGCTCGACCTGCTGCTGCGCGTCTTCCCCGCGCGCACCTGCTCGGCCGGGGTGTTCCGGCGCCACGGCCAGATCGGCCGGCCCTGCCTGCTCGGCTACATCGACAAGTGCTCGGCGCCGTGCGTGGGCCGCGTCTCGGCGGACGAACACCGCGACATCGTCGAGGACTTCTGCGACTTCCTGGCCGGCAAGACCGACGTCATGATCAAGCGCCTCGAGGCCGAGATGGCGGCCGCCTCCGAAGAGCTCGAGTTCGAGCGGGCCGCCCGGCTGCGCGACGACCTCGGCGCGCTGCGCCGCGCCATGGAGAAGCAGGCCGTGGTGCTCGGCGACGGCACGGATGCGGACGTCGTGGCGTTCGCCCACGACGAGCTGGAAGCCGCCGTCCAGGTCTTCCACGTGCGCGGCGGCCGGGTCCGCGGCCAGCGCGGCTGGGTGATCGACAAGGCCGAGGAGATGGACGTCCCGGCCCTGGTCGACCACTTCCTCACCCAGTTCTACGGCGACGAGGCCGAGCTCGACGCCCGCGACGACGTCGACTCCGGCCCGGTCGTCCCGCGCGAGGTCCTGGTGCCGGAGCTGCCCGCGGACGCCGAGGCGGTCGCGGAGTGGCTCACCGGATTGCGCGGCTCGCGGGTGCAGCTGCGGGTGCCGCAGCGCGGCGACAAGAAGGCACTGGCCGAGACCGTGCAGCGCAACGCGGGCGAGGCGTTCACCCAGCACAAGCTGCGCCGCGCCGGCGACCTCACGGCCCGCTCGGCGGCGCTCACCGAACTGCAGGAGTTCCTCGCCCTCGACACCGCGCCGCTGCGCATCGAGTGCATCGACATCAGCCACATCCAGGGCAGCGACGTCGTGGCGTCGCTCGTGGTCTTCGAGGACGGGCTGGCGCGCAAGTCCGAGTACCGGCGCTTCGCGCTGCGCGAGGCGGCCACGGAGGGTGACGTCGCCTCGATCGCCGAGGTCGTCCGGCGCCGGTTCCACCGCTACCTCAAGGAAACCGCGGAAGAGTCGAGCACACCCGGTCTCGACCCGGAAACCGGGCGCCCGAAGAAGTTCGCCTACCCGCCGAACCTGCTGGTCGTCGACGGCGCGGGCCCGCAGGCCACGGCGGCCGCGGACGTGCTGGCCGAGCTCGGCATCACCGACATCTCCGTGGTCGGGCTGGCCAAGCGGCTGGAAGAGGTCTGGCTGCCCGCCGACCCCGATCCGGTGATCCTGCCCCGGACGTCGGAGGGGCTGTACCTGCTGCAGCGGCTGCGTGACGAGGCCCACCGCTTCGCCATCGCCTACCACCGCGAGAAGCGGTCCAAGCGGCTGCAGACGTCCGAATTGGACAGTGTGCCCGGGCTGGGGCAGGCTCGCCGCACCGCGCTGATCAAGCACTTCGGCTCGGTGAAGAAGCTCAAGCAGGCCAGGGTCGAAGAGATCGAGGCGGTGCCCGGCTTCGGCAGGCGCACCGCGGAGGCCGTGGTCGCCGCGCTGGCCGGGGAGTCCGGCGCGAGCAACGGCACAGGAGCAGGGGAGTAGGGAAACACAGTGAGTGCGCAAGAGGAGATCCGCGGCTCCGGCATGGAGGTCGCGGTCGTGTCCGGGTTGTCGGGGGCGGGCCGCAGCACGGCGGCCAAGTGCCTGGAGGACCTGGGCTGGTTCGTCGTCGACAACCTGCCTCCGGAGCTCATCGCCACCATGGTCGAGCTGGGCGCGCAGGCCCGCGGCGCGATCACGAAGGTGGCGGTGGTGATGGACGTGCGCTCGCGCGCGTTCACCGACGACCTGGCCTCGGTGATCAAGGACCTCGACGCCCGGGGCTACAAGCCGCGGGTGCTGTTCCTGGAGGCGACCGACGCGGTGCTGGTCCGGCGCTTCGAGGCCGTCCGCCGCGGCCACCCGATGCAGGGCGACGGCCGGCTCGCCGACGGCATCACCGCGGAGCGGACGCTGCTGGAGCCGCTGCGCGAAGAGGCCGACCTGGTGCTCGACACGTCGTCGCTGTCGGTGCACGACCTGCGCGCCAAGATCGAGGACGCGTTCGGCTCCGAGTCGAGCACCCAGACCCGGGTCACCGTGCTGTCCTTCGGCTACAAGTACGGCCTGCCGATGGACGCCGACCTGGTGATGGACGTCCGCTTCCTGCCGAACCCGTTCTGGATCCCGGAGCTGCGCGAGCACACCGGGCTCGACGGCGAGGTCCGCAACTACGTCCTCTCCCAGGAGGGGGCCGAGGAGTTCCTCGACCGCTACCACCAGCTGCTGCGGCTGATCGGCGCCGGTTACAAGCGCGAGGGCAAGCGGTACCTGACGCTCGCCGTGGGCTGCACCGGCGGCAAGCACCGCAGCGTGGCGCTTTCGGTCGAGCTCGCCGAACGTCTGTCCAAAGAGGACGGTATGGCCGTGAAGGTGGTGCACCGCGACCTTGGTCGTGAATAACGTGCGCGCGGTCGCTCTCGGGGGCGGCCACGGACTGCACGCCACGTTGTCCGCGGTGCGGCGGGTGACCCCCGACGTCACCGCGGTCGTGACCGTGGCCGACGACGGCGGATCGTCCGGCAGGCTGCGGCGCGAACTCGGCCTGCTGCCGCCGGGCGACCTGCGGCAGGCGTTCGCCGCCTTCGCCGCGGAGGACGGCGGCACGCTGTGGGCCGAGGTGTTCCAGCACCGCTTCGGCGGCGACGGCGCACTGGCCGGGCACGCGGTGGGGAACCTGTTGCTGGCCGGGCTCTTCGAGGTGCTCGGCGACCCGGTCGCCGCGCTCGACGAGGCCTGCCGGCTGATGGGCGTCTCGGGCCGGGTGCTGCCGATGTCGCCGGAACCCCTCGACATCGAGGGCCAGGTCAGCGGGCTCGACAGCGAGGATCCGGCGGCGTTGCGCACGATCCGCGGTCAGGTCGCGGTGGCGACCACCCCGGGGCAGGTGCAGCGCGTGAGCCTGCGCTCGACCGGCCGGTCGGGGCGCCCGCCGCTGGCGTGCGAAGAAGCGGTGGAAGCGGTGCTGACCGCCGACGTCGTCTTCCTCGGGCCCGGCTCCTGGTTCACCAGCGTGCTGCCGCACCTGCTCGTCCCGGGGCTGCACGACGCGCTCGTGCACACGGCCGCGACGAAGGTGCTCGTGCTCAACCTTGTCCCCCAGCCGGGGGAAACCGCGGGATTCTCGCCGGAGCGGCATCTCGACGTACTCTTCGAGCACGCGCCCGATCTACGGGTCGACGCGGTGATCGCGGACCGCGATTCCGTGCCCGACCCGGCGAATCTCCGCCGCGCGGCGCAGCGGCTGGGCGGCCGCGCGCACCTGGGGGCGGTCGCCGACCCGGAAGTACCGGGACGGCATGATCCTGATGCGCTCGCGTTGTGCATGCGGGAGGCTCTCGGTCTCGGCGGGGAGCACGGGGGAGGAGCGAAAGGCAGGGAGGGGCAGTAATGGCGATGACCGCCGCGGTGAAGGACGAGCTGAGCCGGCTGGAGATCACGAAGATCGGGCCGCGCCGGGCGGAGGTCGCGTCGCTGCTTCGCTTCGCCGGCGGGCTGCACATCGTGGCCGGCCGGGTGGTCGTGGAGGCGGAGCTGGACACGGGCTCGGTCGCGCGACGGCTGCGCAAGGAGATCCACGAGCTGTACGGCCACCATTCGGACGTCCACGTCATCACCGCCAGCGGCGGGCTGCGCAAGGGCACCCGGTACGTCGTGCGCGTGGTGAAGGACGGCGAGGGCCTGGCCCGCCAGACCGGCCTGATCGACCAGCGCGGCCGCCCGGTGCGCGGGCTGCCCGCGGCCGTGGTGTCCGGGGGAGTGGCCGACGCGGAAGCGGCGTGGCGGGGCGCGTTCCTCGCCCACGGGTCGCTGACCGAACCGGGCCGCTCGTCGTCGCTCGAGGTGACGTGCCCCGGCCCGGAAGCGGCGCTGGCGCTGGTGGGCGCGGCGCGCCGGATGGGCATCCAGGCGAAGTCCCGTGAGGTCCGCGGCGCGGACCGGGTGGTGGTCCGCGACGGCGACGCGATCGGCGCGCTGCTGACCCGCCTCGGCGCGCACGCGAGCGTCCTGCAGTGGGAAGAGCGGCGGATGCGCCGCGAGGTCCGCGCGACGGCGAACCGCCTGGCCAACTTCGACGACGCGAACCTGCGCCGCTCGGCCCGCGCGGCGGTGGCCGCGGCGGCCCGCGTGGAGCGGGCGCTGGAGATCCTCGGCGACACGGCCCCGGACCACCTCCTGGCGGCGGGCCGGCTGCGGCTGTCCAACCGGCAGGCGTCCCTGGAGGAGCTGGGGCAGCTGTCGGACCCGCAGATGACGAAGGACGCGGTGGCGGGCCGGATCCGGCGGCTGCTGGCGATGGCCGACAAGCGGGCCAAGGACCTGAACATCCCGGACACCGAGTCGGCCGTGACGCCGGAGATGCTGGAAGAAGAGGACGCGTAGGCCCAGCCGGCCCGCGCGATCGCACTGTCGTCGTGTTAACGGGATCGGTGCCGCCGCGCCGATCTCGTAACACCCCGGTAGCACCGGGGAGTGGCCGCCGAAACGCGGGCCCTCGAACCTCGGTCGGGAGGGATACGCCGAACGAGGGAAGGGGAAGGCATGCGCACGACCAACGCGCGGCTGCAGGTGTCACCGGAGGTCGGCACCTGGCTCGCCCGGCGCAGCAGCAAGGCGGGCGACTGGACGGCCGAGGAGCTGGTCGCGGCCAAACGCGGCACCACCGTTTCCGTCGTCATCCCGGCCCGGAACGAGGAAGCCACCGTCGGCGCGATCGTCACCGCCATCCGCGAGGAGCTCCGGGAGCACCACCGGCTGGTCGACGAGATCCTCGTCGTGGACAGTCACTCGACCGACGCCACCGCCGAGGTGGCCGCCGCGGCCGGGGCGCGCGTGGTCGCGCAGGACGCCGTCTTCCCCGCCCTCGAAGGCCTGCAGGGCAAGGGTGAGGCCCTGTGGAAGGGCGTCGCGGCGACGACCGGCGACCTCGTCGTCTTCGTCGACGGCGATCTCTACGACTTCACCACGAGCTACGTCACCGGGCTGCTCGGCCCGCTGCTCACCGACCCGTCCGTGGCCTACGTCAAGGGCTTCTACCACCGTCCCCTCAACGGCGCGGCGGGCAGCGAACCCGAAGGCGGTGGCCGCGTCACCGAGCTGGTCGCGCGGCCGCTGCTCAACATGTTCTGGCCGGAGCTGTCCGGGTTCGTCCAGCCGCTGGCCGGCGAGTACGCGGGGCGGCGAGAGGTGCTGGAGGGCATCCCGTTCGTCGTGAACTACGGCGTCGAGATCGGGCACCTCATCGACCTGCTGGAGCTGCGTGGCCTCGACGCGCTGGCCCAGGTCGACCTCGGCCACCGCGTGCACCGGCACCAGAGCACGCAGGCGCTCGGCCGGATGTCCGGGCAGATCATGCAGACGTTGTTCGACCGCCTGGAGCGCTACGACCGGCTGGTCACGGCCATCCCGCCGGCCACGATGCTGGCGCAGTTCCAGCGCGGCGCGTCGGCGGACGGCGTCGAGCGGGAACTGGTGCTGACCGACCTGACGTCCCGGCAGCGCCCGCCGCTGGCGAGCCTGCCGGTGACGCTGCGCCCGGAGAACGAGCGGACCCTGCAGGACACCGCCTAGTCATTCGGCGGGCGCGAGCGCGCGAGCTCCGACGGGCTGCCAGCCAGGCGGCCCGAACACGTAGCCCGCGCGCTCGCGCCACGTCCGGGCCCTGCGCAGGTCGCGCAGGATCGAGCCGTACTCGTGGAAGCCCACGCGCAGCAGGTTGTACGTCCCGATGTTGGTCGTCAGCCCGTACGTCGGCCGCCGGCCTTCGGGGACGAAGCTGCCGAACATGCGGTCCCAGATGATCAGGATGCCGCCGTAGTTGGAATCCAGGTACGCCTCGTCGCTGCCGTGGTGGACGCGGTGGTGGGACGGGGTGTTGAAGACGTACTCGAACCAGCGGGGCAGCTTGCCGACCTTCTCGGTGTGCACGAAGAACTGGTAGACGAGGTCGATCGACAGCCCGGTCAGGATCATCCACGGCGGGATGCCGCACAGCGCCAGCACCGACCAGAACGGCAGCTGGAAGTACGGCGTCCACTTCTGCCGCAATGCCGTCGAGAAGTTGTAGTGCTCGCTGGAGTGGTGCACCTGGTGGCCGGCCCAGAGCAGCCGCACGCGGTGGCTGGCCCGGTGGTAGGCGTAGAACACGAGCTCCTGGCCGAGCAGCATGAGCACCCACGTCCACCAGTCGCGCGGGTCGAGCTTGACCGGGGCCAGTTCGAACAGCGCCGCGAACACGACCAGCATCACCAGCCGGAACAGCGCGTTGACGCCGACGGCGACCGTGCCCATCAGCATGCTCGTCCGGGTGTCGGCGACGCTGTAGCCGACGACGCCGTCATCGTGGCCGAGCACGTGCACCGCGACGATTTCGATCGTCACGAACAGCACGAACACCGGAATCGCGAACAGCACGGGATCGCGCAGGTGCGCGAGGAACTCGGCCACGTTGCCTCCTCGGATCTGACCGTGCGGTAACTTACCTTCGGGTCACTTTACGCACGGTAGGCTCTCCGGTGTGACGGAGTCAAGGCCGGTCGGGACCAAGGGGATGCCCCGCGAAGAGCGCGAAGCCCAGCTCGTCGTGGCCGGCACCGAGGAGTTCGGCCGGGCGGGGTACGCGGGCGCGTCGATGGTCGAGATCGCGCGCCGGGTCGGGGTCACGAAGCCGTTGCTGTACCAGTACTTCGGCTCGAAGGACGGCCTGTACCTGGCCTGCCTGCACCGCGCGGGCGGCCGCCTCACCGACGGCGTGGCGGCGACCATGGCGGCCGGCGGCGAGCCCGACCAGATGCCGCTCAAGGTGCTTTCGGCGATCTTCACGACGTTCGACCACGACCGGTACGCGTGGCGCCTCCTGCGCGACGCCACGGTGCCGTCGACGGGCGACATCGCCGCCGCGGCCGCGGACTACCGCCGCCGGCTCGACGCGTTCGCCGTGCTGGGCGCGACCCAGCTGCTGACCTCCCGCGGCCTGACCGACCCGGCGGACATCGAGGCGGTGGCGCAGGTGTGGACCGGGGTGGTCGACTCGCTGATCAGCTGGTGGATCGACCGGCCGGAGGAAGACGCGGAGGCGATGACGGCCCGCTGCGCGCGGATCATGGGCGGCCTGTTCGGCTGGTGATCACCGGCTCCCGATCGGCTCGGCCAATGCCCTCGAACGGCGCTCCGGCCTCGTCGTGCACGTAGATCTGTCCATAGTGGACGTAAACCTCGCTGTGGACCACGGTTCGCATGGCGGCAAGCGCCGGCATTTCCGGGTTCGGGTGGCGGGGCCCGGATGTCGCTGACAGTTTCGGTTTGCCGCTTTTGCCCGCTTCGGTCGACACGGAGAGTGCTCTTCCGAAATTCGTTGCTCGAATGGCGTAGCGAAACCGCCCCGGTTCGCGATTAATCTGGGAAGCCGTCCCGTCGAGAGGTTGCCCCATGCCCGAACCAGCCGCATCCGTCCCGGCCGATCCTCGGCTCGCTGCGCGATTCACCGAGGATCTGCTCGACGGATGCCGGGTTCTCGCCAAGGATTACGGCTACCGGCCCGCCCAGTTCGAACGCATGGTGCGCGAACACGGCGGCGTCGAGGCGGCCCGGCTGCTGTTGCGCGGGGCCGGCACCGCGGGCGGGTTCACCGTGCTCTGGGAGAAGAACCAGCTCGGCCGCAGCTCCGAGGCGGTCATGCTGCGCGAGGAGTACGCCGAGCTGTTCACCCCCGACGAGCTCCTGCTGGCCCGCCGCCGGCTGGAGGAACACGGCTTCGACGTCGACGCCCACCTGCGCCGGGTGGCGGAGTCGCAGTGAGGGCGGCAGGGGTGACCGGCGCCGCTCCGGTCACCCCTGCCGCGGCTTCTAGGCGGCCGCGCTGGACTTGCCGCGCAGCACCACGTTGGCCGTCGACGCGCCCTTGATCGCCGTCTCGATCTGGGCCATCGTCGAAGACGACGTCAGACCGGGGACGGTCGCGGTGTTCAGGGCGTAGAGCGTGAACGTGTACGGGTGGCTCGAGCCGCCCGGGCAGGGGCCGAAGAACTTCTGCGCGTTCGCCCCGCTGCCCATCGCCTTCTGTTTCGCGCCACCCTGGTTCGGCACGGTGTACCCCGCGCCGAGTCCCTCCGGCAGCGACCGGGTGGCCGCCGGCACGTCCCAGATCGCCCAGTGCAGCTTGTTGCCGCTGTTGGCGACGTCGGCGAACACGATGGCGTAGCCCTTGGCGCCTTCAGAAGCACCCCACGCCAGCGGCGGCGACGGGTCCTGGCCCGCCGTGCCGTCCCCGGCGCAGGTGTACTTGTCCGGGATGGTGGCGTTGTCGGCGAAGGCGGAGCTGGTCAGCTTGAAGCCGCCGGGCGTGCTGCCGCCCGGGAACTTCAGCCGCACGATCACGTTGTCCAGCACCGACGGCGTGCCGCCGTTCTTGTCGTTGTTCGTCGAGGTCAGCCAGAGCCCGCCGTCCGGGGTCTTGGTGACCGAGCGCAGCCGGCCCCAGCGGCCGGAGAACAACGTCGACACCGTGCCGACACCCGTGCCCGCCGCGTTGATCTGCGTGGCGAACAGCTGCTGCCCGGTGACGCCGGCGATGTAGATCCAGTCGTTGACGATCTCCACGCCGCTCGGCCCGGCCTGCGACGTCGACCAGGTCTTCTTCGGGGCGATGAAGCCGCTGCAGCTGCCCTGCGTGCCTTCACAGCTGGGCCAGCCGAAGTTGCCGCCCTTCTGGATCAGGTTGAGCTCGTCCTGGCTGCTCTCGCCGAACTCCGCCGCCCACAGCTGGCCGCGGGAGTCCCAGGCCAGGCCCTGCGGGTTGCGGTGGCCGTAGCTCCAGACGTACCGGGCGTTGCCGCCGGTGGCGTAGAACGGGTTGTCGCTCGGGGCCGAGCCGTCCGGGTTGAGCCGCAGGATCTTGCCGTTGAGCGAGCTCTTGTTCTGCGCGTTGTCGCTGTTCTTGGCGTCGCCGACGGTGGCGTACAGCTTGCCGTCCGGCCCGAACTTGATCCGGCCGCCGTTGTGGTAGCGGTTCTTCGCGATCCCGGTCAGCACCGGTGTCGACGTCGACGACAGCGTGGTGCCGTCGTAGGTCATCTTCACGATCCGGTTGTCCCCGGATGCCGTGTGGTACAGGTAGACCGCGTGGTCGGACGCCCAGTTCGGCGAGATCGCCAGGCCGAGCAGCCCGCCTTCGCCGTTCGTGCCGACCGCGCCCGGCACCTTGCCCAGCGTGGTCTTCTGGCCGGACGGCGTCACGAGCAGGATCTCGAACCGGTCCCGCTCGGTCACCAGCGCGTTGCCGTTCGGCAGGAAGTCCACCGACCAGCCGAGGTCGACCTTCGCGATGTCCTTGTCGTACTCCGGGATGCCCCCGGCGCCGCCCGGGGCGCTGGTCTTCGCCGTGACGGCGTTGCTGGCGGCCGAGGTGTTGCCGTCGGGGTCACGGGCCTTGACGGTGAAGGTGTAGGAGGTGTTCGGGCTGAGGTCGGTGACCGTCGTGCTCAGTGACGTCGTGGTCGCGACCTTGGCCGAGCCCTGGTAGACGTCGTAGCCGGCGATGGTGCCGCCGTTGTCCGTGGAAGCGTTCCACGCCAGGGAGACGCTGTTCGCGGTGACACTCGTGGAGCGCAGGTTGCCCGGCACGCTGGGCGGGGTGGTGTCGTCGCTCGGCGGCGTGGTGAAGGTGACCACGTTGCTCTGCTGCGACGGGTTGCCCGCGGCGTCGAATGCGCCGACGGAGATGTCGTAGGCGGTGTTCGGCGTCAGGTTGTCGACGGTCGCGCTCGTGGTGTTCCCGTCGACGGTCTTGAGGATGTTGCCGCCGCGGTTGATCTCGTAGCGGACGACGCCGACGTTGTCCGTCGCGGCGGTCCAGGAGAAGGTCGCGGCCGTCGGCAGGATGTTGCTCGCCTTGAGGTTCGACGGCGGTGACGGCGGTTCGCCGTCGACCGGCGCGGTGAAGGTGTCGGTGAGCTTGTCGGCGTTCGGGCCGCCGTTGGCGGTGGTCGCGGTGGTGCGGACCTTGTTGACCCCGGCGGTGAGCTGGACGGTCGCGGTGACGGTCTTCCAGGTGGTCCACGCGCCGGTGGCGGGGAAGTCGACGGTGCCCTTGTCGCCGCCGTCGACGGTCAGCTTCACCGGCCGGTTGTCGGCGGTTCCGTTGGCGTAGCGGAAGGTCAGGGTGTGCGTGCCCGCCTGGGCCGCGTTCACGGAGTATTCGACGTAGCTGCCGACGACGTTGTCGAAGTTCACGAACCCGGTGCCGCTGTAGCCGGCGTGGTTCGACTCGACCGCGCCCTGGACGATGGTGGCGTTCTCGGACTCGTAGTCGGTGTCGGCCGCGAAAGCGTTTACCGGAGTGAGCGCGGTGAGGCCGAGCGCCGCGACCGCGGTACCGGCCAGTACCGCGCGCCACGGTGGACGGGGTGCCACTGGGAGCCTCCTGCGTTGTCGGGGGACAGGGGGTGACCGGGGCGGAATGGTCGGCGGACCACCGGCGGCAATAGTTAGTAAAGTTTCCTATCTATGGAACAGATCACACACCCTGGGAGCGGGCCCTGTCAATACTCGACACGATGGCTCACGCGGCGTGCCAACGGTTTCCCGCTCAGCGGGGCGGCGGCCGGGCGGCTGCACCGACCGGCGGGGCGGCTGCACCGACCGGCGGGGCGGCTGCACCCGGGCAGCGGGGCGGCTGCACCCGGGCAGCGGGGCGGCTGCGCCGGAGCGGCCGGGCGGCTGCACCCCGGGCGGCCGGTACCGGCGGTCCCGAGCGTCCCCATCAGGGCGCTCCGGTGCGGCGGATCGGCCGGAGCCCGCCGGGGCGCCCCCCGTTTTCGACTCTACCGGCGGGCACCGACAGTTTCGGCCGCCCAGTCACGCGGAACGAGGAACGACGCCAGCTCGGCCTCCGCGCTCCCCGGCTCGGGCGTGAACTCCGACTCCCACCGCGCCAGCGGCGGCAGCGCCGCGAGGATCGCGTCGGAGTCGGCCTGCACCGCCGTTGCCGCGTCGTGGACCAGCGTGAACTCCACGTACCGGCCCCGGCGGTAGAGCTGCCACTGCCGCTCGCGCTCGCCGTGCGGCATGTCCTTGCGCCGTCGCACGATCGGGAAGTACGCCGGGGCGATCGCGGCGATGCCCGCCGCCGTGAACGCCGCCGAGCGCCGCCAGCCGTCCGGGCCGGGCAGGCGCAGGTGGTCGAAGAGGATGCCGCCGATGCCGCGGGCTTCGTCGCGGTGGGGGAGCCGGAAGCGGTCGTCGCACGCCCGCTTCGCCTGCGCGTGGAACGCCGGGTCGAGTGTGTCGCAGTAGTGCTTCAGGACGCGGTGGAAGTGCGTCGCGTCCGCGGCGAAGCCGTAGCAGGGGAGGAGGTCGACGCTGCCGCCGAACCACCACGAGTCCGCGGCTTCGCGGTAGCGGAAGTGCGCCTGGAACGCCGGGACGTACGGGTTGCGCGGGTGCAGCACGACCGACAGCCCGGCCGCGAAGAAGTCGTCGGAAAACGCCGCGCTGACGACGGCGCGTTCGAAGACTTCGCCGTTCTCCAGCCGCCGCGTGCGGCCGGACCGGCCGAAGCGCCCGCCGTCGAGGCGTTCCAGCTCGGCCACCAGCTCCCGCTGCCCGGCGCTGAAGATCGCCTTGACGGCGTCCCGTCTGTCTCCCGAAGGCATACCCCCACCCCCGGGGGCAGATTACCAGCGAAACGGGGTCAGCCGGCGATGTCGGCGCGCGCGATCACCTTGGTGATCTTCGCCCGGACGAGGGATTCCTCGGGCACGGCGTTGCGCTTGCCGTACGCCTCGGCCTGCTCGGCGCCCATGTAGCGGCCGCCCAGCTTGGTGGCCCACGTGAGCATCTCGTCGAGGTCGTGGGTCAGCCGCGCCTCGGCGGTGAACTGGACGTAGGAGAACGGCGGCTTCTGGTCGTCGACGGCCAGCGAGATGCGGCCGTCGCGGGCGATGGCCTTGCCCTTGAGCGTCTCGGTGCCGGTGGTGAAGATCAGCTCGTCGCCGTCCGGGCCCTCGTTCAGCAGGAACCAGATCGGCGTCACGATCGGGGAGCCGTCCTTCCTGACCAGGCCCAGCATGCCCGTCCGGGTCCCCTCGGAAGCGAACTTCCACCACTCTTCGCGGCTCATCTCACGCATGTGAGCGACGTTAGTCTGTCACCCGCGCGTGCGCAGAGGGTGGCCGACTAGCCTGGCCTGCTGTGCGAGACGACGACACCGGGCTGACCGGCCTGGCCGACGAAGGGCTGACGCGCCGCCTCAAGGCGCTGGCCTGCACCGCGCCGCTGCACGACCTGGACGCGCGGAAGGCGAAGCTCGACTGGGCCGACGCCACGATCTACCAGATGGCCGAGATCGCGCTGCACACGATCGACCAGGTCACCATCGCGATGGACTTCGACACCGGAGCCGGCCACGACGAGGTGATCGACCGGCTGCTGCCGTTCATCGCCCAGCAGGCGCCCTCCCGGATGCCCGAAGAGCACGTCCGGGTGGCCAAGTGGGTCCTGGACAACCTCATCAACGTCGGCACCACCGACCGCGGCTTCCGGCGCGTCTACGGCTCGATCGGGCCCGGCGGCTACCAGCGGCGCCAGTTCGACTTCAAACTGCTGGTCGAGCTGGCCGCCCGGGACGGCGAGGTCTACCTGCGCGCCACCGACGAGGCCATCAACGTCCTGGTCGGCGCGCTCGACACCGACGTCGAATCCGCGCAGATCGCCGCCGAGGTCAAGCTGGAGAACCTGATCAACCGCGGCCGCCTCGCCGACGCCAAACTGGCCGCTGAGCAGGCCCGCTACCGGACCGTCCAGTACGGCGAGACGCTGCGCGCGAAGCTCGACGCGACCCGGCGTGACGTCCGCTCGGTCGACTGGGAACGCGAGGTGCCCGAGCTGCTGGACAGCGCGCTGAGCCACATCGAGGCCCGGTTCCGCGCCGAGAACGCCATCCTCAAGAACATCACCACCGCCCGCGACGAGACCGAGGACCTCGACAAGAAGCGCCGCGCCGCCGAGCTCGTCGACATCGTCGGCGACTGCATCCGCCGCCACACCCGCCTGCAGTCCCGGCTGGCCGACGCGGGCGCGGTCTTCCGCGCCGAACAGGACCGCCAGCAGTTCTCCGGCCCGCCCCAGCGCGCCACCCTGGACCTGTTCGGCCAGCTCCTCGTGCCCACCCTGGGCCTGCCGCTGGCCGACGCCGTCGCGCCGGTCGAGCACTTCTTCCACGCCGCCGCCGGGATCACCGCACCGGTCGTGCCGTCGCTTTCGTCGCTCGTCTCGCTGCTCCTGCGGCCCGCCCCCGAACGTGACCAGCTGGTCGGCGAGATCCCGGAACCCGAGCTCATGCCCGCCGAGGTCAGCGACAAGTTCGGCGACGACGTCTGGCGGCGCGCCGACGAACTCCTCGACCTGCCCGAGGTGCCGCGGCGGCTGTCCGGCCTGCTCGAAGAAGCCCGCCGCAGCCGCCAGCCCGGGCTCGCCGCCCTGGTCGCGCTGCGCGCGGTCCACGCCTACAGTCCCGGGATCGGCGCGGCCCGCCGCCAAGGCGATCGCTCGGTGCTGCTCGCCGTCGACGACGGCACGCTCCTGGACGACCCGGAGTTCGGCGGCGCCGACCTGCTGCTGTCCACGGCCGCCGTCGAGCGCGTCGACGAAGAAGAAAACGAGGAGGTCGCGTAATGGCGCTGTCCCACAGCAGCGTGGACGCCGAGGCCGCGGCCCGGCTGGTCGCCTTCGGCATGCGGCCGAAGCAGCTGCCCGCGCGTGACGTCGTCTACGGCGACCTCGTGCGCCGCTACGGCGAGGACAACGCCTTCAAGGCCCTCACGCACGCCGTCGCCGCCGGCCTCGGCCTCATGGTCCTCGAGGTCAACCAGCAGGCCGGCGCCGTGCTCGCCGCGACCGACGAGTCCGTCTTCGAGATCAAGATGGACTCCTACGCCCGCCAGGCCAAGATCCGCGAGCGCCGCGAGACCGAGAAGGTGCTGCACGGCCTGATCCACCTCGCCACCGCCGCGCTCGGCTACCCGCGTCCGGACGACCTCGCCAACGACACCTACATCGGCCGCGTCAGCGTCGAGCAGGTCGACGCGATGGTCCGCGAAGCCGCGCGGATGCTCGACGAACGCGCGGCGGCGGCCGAGGCCAACAACGACCCCCTGGCTGATGCGCCCGAGCTGGAACAGGCGTGGCGCGCTTACACGAGGCGCCCGGCCGCGGCGGCCACGAAAGACGGGCGGCTGGCCGCCGACACCACCCGCGGCATGGTCTCCCGCGCTCTGCGGTTCCTCGCCGACCAGGGCTTCCTGGTCCCGGTGAGCGACGAGCAGGGCGGCACCTACCGGACCACCCCGCGCTACCAGATCCAGGTCCGCGAACTCGCCGCCGACGCCGCCTTCGACGACCTGCTCGCACTCGACGTCGTGGCCGTCGCGACCGCCGGGGGCACGCTGCGCGCGGCCGCCTCCGACACGCTCTAAGAGGGGAACCGATGTACGAGCTTTCGCGGGTCCGCCTGCACTCGGTGGGCCCGGCGGGTGCCCGCTACCAGGACGTCGTGCTCGACTTCAGCGGCGTCGGCGCCAAGATCACCGCGCCGAAGCAGGACGCGCTGTTCAGCGCCGGGATCCACGCGACCGGGCCGGCCGAGTTGCGCCGCCCGTCGCCGGCGAGCGTGCTGTTCCTCGAGAACGGCGGCGGCAAGTCCGTGCTCATCAAGCTGATCTTCTCGGTGATGCTGCCCGGCCGCCGCCAGGTGGTCGGCACCACCAGCACGAAGGTGCTGGAGAAGTTCGTCGCCGCCAAGGACGTCTCGCACGTCGTGCTGGAGTGGCTGCACGTCGAGAGCGGCCACCGGATCATCACCGGCAAGGTCTCCGAATGGCGCGGGCACGTCGTCTCCGCCGACTCCGAGAACCTCGTCGACTCCTGGTACTGCTTCCGCCCGACCGCCGCGCTGGGCCTGGAATCCCTGCCGATGACCCAGGACGGCCGGCTGCTCACCATGTCCGGCTTCCACGACAAGCTCACCGCGGCCCAGCTGGCCGAACCCGAGCTGGAACTGTCCTGGACCCGCCGCCACCACGAGTGGACCGGCCGCCTCGACGGCCTCGGTCTCGACACCGAGCTGTTCCGCTACCAGCGCGCGATGAACGCGGGCGAGGGCGAAGCGGCGGACGCGTTCGCCTTCGGCACCGACGACGCCTTCGTCGAGTTCCTGCTGCGCGCGGTGATCTCCGAGGAGGAGCCGAAGGACCTGGCCGAGGTCGTCGCCACTTACGCGCACAACCTGGCCCAGCGCGGGGATCTCCTCGCCGAGCGTGACTTCGTGGCCGGCGCCCTGGAACTGCTGGGCCCCCTGGCGGCCGAGGAAGGCGTGGCCGCGGAGTCGCGCAAGATCGCGGAGGCCGCGAAGGCCGACATGGCTTCGTTGGCCGGCCGGGTCGTCGCGCGCAACGAACTCGAGAACGCGCGGCTGTCCGGGCTCGAAGACCATGTCACCGAGGTCAAGTCCGCCGAAAAGCTGGCCGAGGGCGACCACCGGCGGCTCGCCGCGGCCGTCACGGAACTGCGCCGCCTGGTCGCGGTGCTGCGGCTGGACGAGGCCCAGGAGGTTCGCAAGCGGGTCGACGCCGAATTGGCGGCCGCGAAGACCGAAGCCGAAGCGTGGCGCGAGACGGCGACCGTGCTCAACTCCTTGAACGCGGCGCGCAAGGCGAAGGACCTGCGCGAGCTCGTCGGCAGCCGCGAGGAGAAGGCGCGGCCCGCGTTGAAGGCGCGCAACGACGCCGCTTCGGCGCTGGCACGCGGGTTGCACGCGCTGGCGCAGGACGCCCAGCGGCAGGCCGACAAGGCCGAAGCGCACGCGGGCGCGTTGCGTGCCGAAGCCGAGAAGGCGCAGACCGAACGCGACGAAGCCGCGAACCTCGCGGCCGCGCGCCGCGCCGAAGCACGCGGGCTGACCACGCGGATCACCGAGCTGCGCGAGGAGGTCCAGGCCGCCGTCCGTGCCGGGCTGCTGCCCTCGGGCGCCGATGTCGCCGAAGCCGCACGGGCCGCGCGGTCGGCCGCCGAGTCGGCCACCGCCGAGCTGGCCCGCCGCGAGCAGGAACTCGACCGCGTCGGCGCGGATCTCCAGGCGGCGCAACGGGCCGTGAACGAGGCGCACCAGCTCGCGGGCACCACCCAGGACCGCCTGGAACGCGCCACCGAGGACCTCGACCGCGCGCACCGCCGGACCGACGCCCTCGCCGCCGAAAGCCGTCTCGTGGAGCTGCTCGGCGCCGACGACGTCAACCTGGAAAGCGACCTGCCGGTGCTGCTGGAGCGGCTGCGCGAGGCGAGCGCGGCCGTCGAGAAGGAGCAGACCGCGCTGCGGATGGAGGAGTCCGCCGACGAGCGGGCCCTGGCCGCGCTGGGGTCCGGCGGGCTGCTGCCGCCGCCCGAGGACGTCCAGGCCGCATTGGAAGCCTTGGAAGAGGCCGGGATCACCGCGTGGTCCGGCTGGCGCTATCTGTCCAAACTGGACGCTTCCCGGCGCGCCGAAGTGCTGGAAAGCCTGCCGCAGCTGGTGTCCGGCGTCCTGCTGAACGATGCCGCGCACGCCGGGCGCGCCCGCGAGGTGCTGACGACGCGGCGGCTGCTGCCGAGCGCGATCATCGCCGTCGGCACCACCGAGGCGCTGCAGGCCGAGGTCCCCGCCACGCCCGGCGTCGAGTTCCTGGTGCCGCCGAACCCCGCGATGTACGACGAGGAAGCCGCCGACGCCGAGCGGGAAGCCGTGGCGCGGCGGCACACCGAGCGGCAGCGGCGCCTCGAAGCGTTGTCCGCCAAGCTGTCCGCGGACGGCGCACTGACGTGGAAGCTCACGACGTGGCGCGAGGACTACCCGGCCGGCGCCATCGCCACCCTGGCCGAGCAGGCCCAGGCGGCCCGGACCGCGCGGGAGACCGCCCGGACCGCGCTGACGCAGGCCGACGCGGAATTCGCCCGGTTGAGCGAAAAGGCCGCGTCGCTGCGCGAGCGCGTCCCCGAGCTGCGGGCGGCCGCCGCGGAGGCCGAGGAGAAGGCCCGGCGGCTCGGTGAGCTGGGTGTCCGGAGCGCCCGGATCGCCGAGTGGACCGAAGAAGCCGAGCGCGCGGCCGAGATCGCCGAGCGCGCCGACCTGCAGGCGTCCGACGCGGCGGGCAAGGCCGCGCGGCTGCGCGAGCAGGCGGGGGAGGAGCAGCGCACCGCCGACGGCCACCGCCGGACCGCGACCACCGCGCGCGCCGAGCTGGCCGAGGTGCCCGGGGCGGCCGACGCGACCGAGGGCCCGGCGCCGTCGGAGCCGGTGGACGCGCTGCGGCGGACGTTCGCGTCGGCGTCCGAGGCGTACGCGAAGGTCGAGGTCGGCAGCGACCTGCGGAGCGAGCTGGAGCAGGCGGAGTCCGCCGAAGCCGCCGCGGGGTCGGCCGTGGAGGCCCTGGACGAGGCCGTCCGCGCCCGCGCGGCCGAACTCCTGGAGACCCCCGACGGCTCCGACGCTTCGGCGCGGGCGGCCGCGTTGGCGCGTGCCCGCCGCGTCGTCGACGGGCTGGAGGACGAGCGGACCGAAGCGATCGGGCTCGTCTCGACGCGGCGCGCGGAACTGGACGCGCTGCCGCTGCAGAACGGCGTCAACGGCGAGAAGCCGCGGGACATCGAGCACGGCCTGGAGCTGATCGACGCGGCCGGGCTCGAGGCGTCGGCGGCCGCGCGGAAGTGGGAAGAGCTGCAGGAACGCCGGGCCGCGGCGGAAGCGACCCTGGAATCGGCGCGCGCTTCGGCGTCGGGGTTCGCGCTGCTCGCCGAGTCGATGGCCCACCTGGTGACCGACACCGACGCGGCGGCTTACGACGGCGACGTCGACACCGCCCGCGCCCAGCACGCGCGGCTGAACGCGACCTTCAACCAGGCCCAGGAAGCCGCCGATGCCGGCGACCGGCGGGTGCGCGCGGCCGCCGACCAGCTCGCGCAGTACGCGACGGAGAGGCGGTTCGAGAAGCTGAGCACGCCGGTGCGCCAGCAGGTCATCTCGGTCAAGCGCGACCAGCTCCCGGCGCACGCCGCGGAGTGGGCCGAAGCGCTGCGGCCGCGCCTGCGGTCGCTCACCGACGACCTCGCGCAGATCGACCGGCATCGCGGCGGCATCATCACCCGCCTGCAGGGCATGGTCGACGGCGCCCTCCGGACGTTGCGTTCGGCCCAGCGCGTCTCCCGGCTGCCGGACGGCCTGGGCGACTGGTCCGGCCAGGAGTTCCTCCGCATCCGCTTCACCGAGCTGGAGGACAACGCGCTGACGGAGAAGCTCGGCGAGGTCGTCGACGAGGCCGCCGTCGGCAAGACGGCGGACGGCCGCGACGTCAAGCGCGACGGGCTTTCCCTGGTCCTGCGCGGCGTGCGGGCCGCGGCGCCCAAGGGCTTCCGCGTCGACATGCTCAAGCCGGACTCGGTGCTGCGCACCGAACGCCAGCGCGTCTCGGAGATCCGCGACGTGTTTTCGGGCGGCCAGCAGCTGACCGCGGCGATCATCCTGTACTGCACGCTGGCGGCGCTGCGGGCCAACAACCGCGGCAAGGTCCGCAACCGGCATTCGGGCGTGCTGTTCCTCGACAACCCGATCGGCCGCGCGTCCGCCGGGTACCTCCTGGAGCTGCAGCGGGCGGTGGCCGAGGCACTGGGTGTGCAGCTGATCTACACGACGGGCCTGTTCGACGCGGGCGCGCTGTCGGAGTTCCCGCTGATCGTGCGGCTGCGCAACGACGCCGACCTGCGGGCGGGCCGGAAGTACCTGTCGGTGGATTCGACGATCCGGAACTCCCTGGAGGACCTGGGCGAGCCCGACGGCGTCGCGCGGCTGTCGGCGACCCGGATGTTCACGCGGGCCGCCGAGGAACCCGATTCCGCTGAGGACGAACAACCGGCCTGACGGGAACATCTTCCCGGGTTCCGTGGTTGCCGCGCGCATGACGACACTGGGGCCGCTCGGGGCCACCCACAGCGCACTGGACACAGACACGGCCGTGGCGGTCCAGCTCGAAGAGCTGGGTTACGACACGCTCTGGCTGGCCGGTGGGCAGGGGAACAACCTGCCGCAGATCACCGAGGTCGTCCGCGCGACTTCGCGGATCCAGGTGGCGAGCGGGATCCTGTCGGTCGACCGGGTGCCGTCGGCGGCCGTGGCTTCGGCGTACGCGGAGCTGCCCGCCGGCCGGTTCGTGGTCGGCCTGGGCGGGGCGCACGGCGCGCGCCCGCTGGCCACGCTCGGCGACTACCTCGACGAGATCGAGGACGTCGTGCCGCCGTCCGCGCGGATCCTCTCGGCGCTCGGCCCGCGGATGCTGGAGCTGGCGCGCGACCGTGCCTCGGGCGCCTACCCGTACCTGGTGACGACGGATTACGTCGCGTCGGCGCGGGAAATCCTCGGCGCGGACCGGCAGCTCGCGGTGCTGCTGAACGTCGTCGCGGAGACCGACGTGGCTCGCGTGCGCGAAGCCGTGCGCGGCGGTTCCCTGGGTTTCCTGGCCGGGGTGCCGGGCTACGCGGCCAACTTCCGCCGGATGGGCTTCACCGACGCCGACATCGCGGACCGGTCCGACCGGCTGGTCGACGGCCTCACCGTGTGGGGCGACTTCGACGCGGTCGTCGCGCGGCTGCGCGAGTACCGGGCCGCGGGCGCCGACCAGGTCGTCGTCCCGCTCGACGGCCTGCCGCGGGAGTGGTGGCCGGAGCTGGTGAAGGCACTGGGCTAGACCGTATGGAGGGCCGGCGCCTCGCTCGTAAGTTGGCGCGGGTTGCCGCCACGCTTGGTGGTGGCAGAGCCGCGATTTACGGGAGGTGCCGGTGTTTATCGAGCGTACGTGTGTCGGGTTGGATGTTCACGCCCGGTCGGTGATGGCCTGCGCGATCGACAACGAAGCCGGAGAAATCCGGTCGTTGCGGCTGTCGCCGAAGGCCGAGGCGGTGGTGGGGTGGGTGTGTTCGCTGCCCGCTCCGGTGGCGGTGACGTATGAGGCCGGCCCGACCGGGTTCGGGCTGGCGCGGGCGCTGGACCAGGCCGGTGTAACGATTCGAGGGCGGCCAGCGCACCTTCGCGGCCGGGCTCGGCGGCTTCGTCGAGGCGGTTGCGCGCGTCCGGGCCGAACGCGGCCTCGAGGTGCCGTGGCATGCCTGCTCCTAGAGTGTTCGACGGAGGTCGACGCGGATGAGTGTACGACAGTCATCGAACACTGCGCGGGCGCGCGGCCTCACGCACGCGCCCCCGGCGCAGGTTTCGCTGCAGGACGCCCTGGCCGCGGTCGCCGATCCGGTGCGCCGCAGCATCCTGCGCGAGCTGGCGGCCGTGCCGGAGTGGACGAAGGCGTGCGGCACCTTCGACCTGCCGGTGGCCAAGGCGACCCGCAGCCACCACTTCGCCGTCCTGCGCGCGGCGGGGCTGATCGAACAGCGCGACGAGGGCCCGCGGCGGCTGAACCGCCTGCGGCGTCCCGAATTCGACGCCGCCTTTCCCGGATTGCTCGACCTGGTGCTCAGTCACCCCGGCCCGTGAAGGCCAGGGTGGTGCCCAGGCCGATCATGACGAGACCGCCGGTGCCGCCGACCAGCTCCAGGCGCTTCGGCGAGCGGGCGAACCACGCGCGGGCGGTGCCGGCGACCAGGGCCCACGCGGAGTCGGTGGCCAGCGCGATCGCGGGCAGGCACAGCCCGAGGACGAGCATCTGCGCGGGCACCGATCCGGCCGCGGGCTCGACGAACTGCGGCAGCAGCGCCGCCAGGAACACGATCGACTTCGGGTTCGCGAAGCCGACGACGAAGCCGTCGCGCAGCACGGTCAGCACGCGCCCGGGCGTGGCACGCACCTTCGCGGCCATCGCGTCGGACAGCTTCCGGCGGTGGCGCACGGCCTGGATCCCCAGGTACACCAGGTAGACCGCGCCGGCGACCTTGATCGCGGTGAACACCGCCGCGGACGTCGTGACCAGCGCGCCGAGGCCGAAAGCGACCGCGACGACCTGCGTGTACACGCCGGCGGAGTTGCCCGCGACGGTGAGCAGCGCGTCGCGGCGCCCGACGGTGAGCGCGCGGCTGATCGTGAACAGCACGCTCGGTCCGGGGACCACGACCATGAGGAACGTCAGCGCGGCGAAGGCCGCCAAGTGCGTACCGGACACCATTTCCCGAGGCTAGCGCCCGGTCGCCCGGCAGGACCAGGCGTTTTTGTCGGTGCCGGGTGGTATCAAATCCGGGTGGCTCAGAAGATCGGCATCGACCAGCGCCGGGCCCGCCTCGCGGTCCGGCACCACCTCGCCGCGCCCGCGGCGACGGTGGCGGAGGCGGTCGCCGGCGTCGTCGCCCTGCACGCGACCGACCCGGCGACCGTCCACCTGTCCGCGTCCGCCCGGCTCGCCGCCCCGGCGGTTTCCGGCGTCGAGCGGGCGCTCTACGAAGAGCGTTCCCTGCTGCGCCTGCTGGGCATGCGGCGCACGGTGTTCGTGACGGACCTGGAGACGGCCGCGCTCGTGCAGGCGGGCTGCTCGGCGGACATCGAGATCAAGCAGCGGAAACTGCTGAAGCAGCACCTGGGGCAGCAGGGCCACCCGGAGAACGTGCCGGAGCCGGCAGCGTGGCTGAAAGACGTCGAGGCGTCGGTCGAGGCGGCGTTGCGGGCCCGCGGTTCGGCGACGGCGCAGCAGCTGAGCGAAGACGAGCCGCGGTTGCGCCAGCAGCTGCTGATGGCGGCGGGCAAGCCGTACGAGGCGATCGGCAACGTGACGAGCCGGGTGCTGTTCCTGCTGGCGGCGGGCGGCCGGATCGCCCGCGGCCGTCCCCGCGGCAGCTGGCTCAGCAGCCAGTACGTCTGGCACCCGCTGGACGAGTGGGTGCCGGGTGGGCTGGAGCCGTGGAGCGCCGAAGACGCCAGGGTGGAGCTGGCCCGGCGGTGGCTGCGCGCGTACGGCCCGGCGCCGGTGAGCGATCTGCGGTGGTGGACGGGCTGGACGGCGGGCCAGACGAAGAAGGCCCTGGCGGCGCTGTCCCCGGCCGAGGCCGACCTCGACGGCGTGCCGGGCGTGGTCCTGGCGGACGACGTGGATCCGGTGCCGCCGCCACCACCGTGGGTGGCGTTCCTGCCGTCGCTGGACCCGACGCCGATGGGCTGGCAGGACCGCGACTGGTTCCTCGGCCCGCACCGGGCGGCGCTGTTCGACCGCAGCGGCAACATCGGCCCGACGGTGTGGGCCTCGGGGCGGGTGGTCGGCGGCTGGGCCCAGCGCTCCTCGGGGGAGGTGGTGTTCAGGCTGCTGGAGGACGTGGGCACGGAGGTCCGCGCGATGGTGGAAGCGGAGGCGGAGAAGTGCGCGAAGTGGTTCGGCGAGGTCCGGGCGGTGCCGCGGTTCCGCACCCCGCTGGAGCGCGAGCTGACCGGCTGACGGCGGCCGGAGCGGGTGCCGATCCACCGGGTGAATCCCTGCTGGATCGGTCGAGTCATCGACCTCACGTCCCGCTTCCGGCTCACCTCCGAAGGCGGCTGAGGGCGGCTGAGCGGCTGAATCGGTCAAGGCCCGGTTTCGCCGTCCCGGCCGGCGCCCTCGCGGGCTGTTGCACACCCGTCGGGATCAGCCGGAACCGGTCCCGGCGCCCCGTGTTTCCCACAGGTCACGCCGACCCACGGAAACCCGCCGTGACGCCCTCGCTTCTTAATCGATTCTTGACCCGTTCGCCAAGTGGTGGAAGTCTCGTCAGGGCAGTCAGGGACGCGCATGCCCGCACGCTAGGGTGGCCGCGAGCCCGCAAGTCACGGCCGGAGTGCCGGCCGATCCTCAGAGGAGTGGCAGCAGTGACCGTTCGCGTAGGTGTCAACGGCTTCGGCCGCATCGGCCGCAACTTCTTCCGGGCCGTGCAGGCCAGCGGCCAGGACATCGAGGTCGTCGCCTTCAACGACCTCGGCGACGTCGCCACCATGGCCCACCTGCTGAAGTACGACTCCATCCTGGGCCGGTTCCCGGGTGAGGTCAGCGTCAGCGACGAGGGCATCGTCGTCGACGGCAAGACCATCAAGGCCCTCGCCGAGCGCGACCCGGCCAACCTGCCCTGGGGCGAGCTGAACGTCGACGTCGTCCTCGAGTCCACCGGCTTCTTCACCAACGCCGACGCCGCCAAGGCGCACATCGCCGGCGGTGCCAAGAAGGTCATCATCTCCGCGCCCGCCAAGGGCGAGGACCTGACCATCGTCCTCGGCGTCAACGACGACAAGTACGACGGCTCGCAGGTCATCATCTCGAACGCGTCCTGCACCACCAACTGCCTCGGCCCGCTGGCCAAGGTCCTCAACGACGCCTTCGGCATCGAGCAGGGCCTGATGACCACGGTCCACGCGTACACCCAGGACCAGAACCTGCAGGACGCCCCGCACAAGGACCTGCGCCGCGCCCGCGCCGCCGCCCTGAGCGTCGTCCCGACCTCGACCGGCGCCGCCAAGGCCATCGGCCTCGTGCTGCCGGAGCTGCAGGGCAAGCTGGACGGCTACGCGCTGCGCGTCCCGGTCCCGACCGGCTCGGCCACCGACCTCACCGTCACGCTGACCAAGGCCGCCACGGTCGAGGAGATCAACGCCGCCTACAAGGCCGCCGCCGAAGGCCCGCTGGCCGGCATCCTGCGCTACAACGAGGACCCGATCGTGTCGGCGGACATCGTCACCGACCCGGCGTCCTGCATCTACGACGCGCCGCTGACCAAGGTCATCGGCAACCAGGTCAAGGTCGTCGGCTGGTACGACAACGAGTGGGGCTACTCCAACCGCCTCGCCGACCTGGTCAAGCTCGTCGGTTCGAAGCTGTCCTGAACCAGATGACCGTCAAGAACCTCGACGACCTGCTGGGCGAGGGCGTTCAGGGCCGGTACGTGCTCGTGCGATCCGACCTGAACGTCCCGCTCGACGGGGAGCGCATCACCGACGACGGCCGGGTCCGCGCGGCGCTGCCGACGATCAAGAAGCTCGCCGACGCGGGCGCGAAGGTCGTCGTCACCGCACACCTCGGCCGTCCGAAGGGCGAGCCGGACCCGAAGTACACCCTCGCGCCCGTCGCGAAGCGGCTGTCCGAGCTGCTCGGCGCCGAGGTCGCGCTGGCCGGTGACCTGGTCGGCGAGTCCGCGAAGGCGCTGACCGGCGGCCTCGCCGACGGCGGTGTCGCCCTGCTGGAGAACGTGCGCTTCGACGCGCGCGAGACCAGCAAGGACGCCGCGGACCGCTCCGAGCTGGCCGCCGAGCTGGGCGCGCTCGTCCCCGGCGGCGCGTTCGTCTCCGACGGCTTCGGCGTCGTCCACCGCAAGCAGGCCTCGGTCTACGAGGTCGCTTCGGTGCTCCCGGCGTACGCGGGTGGCCTGGTGCTGGCCGAGCTGGACGTGCTGAAGAAGCTGACCGAAGACGTCCAGCGGCCGTACGTGGTCGTGCTCGGCGGCGCGAAGGTGTCCGACAAGCTCGGCGTCATCGCGAACCTGCTGACCAAGGTCGACCGGCTGCTCATCGGCGGCGGCATGGCGTACACGTTCCTCAAGGCCCAGGGCCACGAGGTCGGCCAGTCGCTCCTGCAGGCCGACCAGCTCGACCAGGTCAAGGGCTTCCTCGCCGAAGCCGAGAAGCGCGGTGTCGAGCTGGTCCTGCCGGTCGACGTGCTGGCCGCGACGGAGTTCTCGGCCGACGCCGAGCACGAGGTCGTCGACGCGACGGCCATCCCGGCCGACCGCCAGGGCCTCGACATCGGCCCGCGTTCGCGCGAGCTGTTCGCGGGCAAGCTGGCCGACGCGCAGACGGTGTTCTGGAACGGCCCGATGGGCGTGTTCGAGTTCGAGGCGTTCTCGGGCGGCACCCGTGCCGTGGCCGAGGCGCTCGTGAAGAGCGACGCGTTCACCGTGGTCGGCGGCGGCGACTCGGCGGCCGCGGTGCGGCAGCTGGGCCTGCCCGAGGACGGCTTCTCGCACATCTCCACCGGCGGCGGTGCCTCCCTGGAGTACCTCGAAGGCAAGGAACTGCCGGGCGTGACCGCTTTGGAGGAGAAGAACTAGTGGCACGCAAGCCGTTCATCGCCGGCAACTGGAAGATGAACCAGAACCACCTCGAGGCGATCGCGCTGGTGCAGAAGATCGCCTTCGCGCTGCCGGAGAAGTACTACGCGAAGGTCGACGTGGCGGTGCTGCCCCCGTTCACCGATATCCGCAGTGTGCAGACCCTGGTCGACGGCGACAAGCTGTCGCTCACCTACGGCGCGCAGGACCTCGCGCCGCAGGATTCGGGCGCCTACACCGGCGACATCTCGGGTCCGATGCTGGCCAAGCTGGGCTGCAAGTTCGTCACGGTCGGGCACTCGGAGCGGCGCGAATACCACGCCGAGTCCGACGAACTGGTCAACAAGAAGGTCAAGGCCGCGCTCAAGCACGGCATCACGCCGATCCTCTGCATCGGGGAGAAGCTCGAGGTCCGCGAGGCCGGCGAGCACATCCACCACACCACGACGCAGCTGATCGAAGGCCTGAAGGGCCTCAAGGCCGAGCAGGTCAAGGACGTGGTGATCGCGTACGAGCCGGTCTGGGCGATCGGCACCGGCAAGGTCGCGTCGTCCGCGGACGCCGAAGAGGTCTGCAAGGCCATCCGCGCCACCCTCCTGGAGAAGTACGGCGACGAGGTCGCTTCGTCCGTCCGGGTGCTCTACGGGGGATCGGTGAAGTCGGGCAACATCAGCGAGCTGGTGGGCTGCGAGAACATCGACGGTGCCCTGGTCGGCGGAGCGAGCCTCGACGGTGAGGAGTTCACGAAACTCTGCGCACTCGCCGCGGGCGGGCCGCTGCCCTGATCGAGGCCACGACCGGGTAGCCTGTGTATTCGGTCCGTCACACAGCAGTGGACGAGTCCAGGGGTACGGTGGTGGTCGGAAACGACCATGCCGTACCCCTGCATTCTCCTAGAGCCCAGAGGATGACATGAAGCTGTTCCTGCAAATCCTGTTGATCGTCTCCAGCGTCCTGCTGGTGGTCGCCGTGCTGCTGCACCGTGGCCGGGGCGGTGGCCTGTCGTCGCTGTTCGGCGGTGGGATGCAGTCGAGCCTGGCCGGGTCGAGCGTGGCCGAGAAGAACCTCGACCGGATCACCCTGCTGCTGGGCGCGGTCTGGCTGATCAGCATCGTGGGCCTGGGTCTGCTGCTCAAGGTGTGAGGCGTCCGGCGTTCCGTCGTCGGCCGCGACCGGGTCGAGACGGCGGGGCGCAGCGATTCGGCGTGCCTATTGGGGGGCGCGCCGCCGATTCCTAGGTGTGAGGATTCATGGTTGGCGGTAACGCGATTCGGGGCACCCGGGTGGGTGCCGGTCCTACGGGCGAATCGGAACGGGGTGAGTCGGCGCCGCGTCGCCGCATTTCCTACTGGTGTGCCAACGGGCACGAGGCTCGGCCGTCGTTCGCGCTCGACGCGGAAATCCCCGACGAGTGGGACTGCCCCCGCTGCGGGCTCCCGGGCGGGCAGGACGAGAAGAACCCGCCGGCCGCGCCGCGGACCGAGCCGTACAAGACCCACCTCGCGTACGTGAAGGAGCGGCGCAGCGACGCCGACGGCGAGGCCATCCTGGCGGAGGCGCTCGACCGCCTGCGCAAGCGCCGGGAAATCCTCTAGCGGTTCCACCGAACAGCCACCCCGAGGGATGCGGACCCCCTCGAGGTGGCTTTTCGCGCGCTCACCCAGGCCTTACTCGTGCTCAGGCGGGCATCACGCGTGACTGGCCAGGCATCGCGGTGATGCCCCGCTGATCACACGAGATGCCCGGCGGATCACGCAAGATGCCCGGCCAGTCGCGCGAGATTCCCGGCCAGGCACGCGAGATGCCTGCCTGGTCACGCGAGATTCCCTTCCGGGTCCGCGAACTGCCGGGCGGTTGCGCCGAACCTGCCTGAGCAGCCCCCGATTCCACGCTACCGGCGGATACCGACAATTCCCGGGCCGGAGGAGCCGCGAACGGAGGATTCCGGTCGTTTCCGTCCGGAATCCTCCGTTCGCAGCCTCGCGGGAGCCGGAATCGTCGGTGCCCGCCGCTAGACTGGATACCGGGGGCCGGAGGTCAGCGGTCCAGCGGATACCGCGCCCGCACGCGGAAGCCGCCGTCCTCCGTTCCCGATGTCTCGAAGCTGCCGCCCAGCAGGCGGGCGCGCTCGGCGAGGCCCGTCAAGCCGTGGCCGCCCGAGGGGAGTCCCTCCGCCGGGCGGCTCGCCCGCTCGTTGCGGACCTCGATCTTGAGCGCACCGTGCTCACCCTGGATGCGGATGGTCGCCGTCGCGCCCGGGGCGTGTTTGTGGACGTTGGTCAAGCACTCCTGCACCGTCCGGTAGGCCGCCGCCGACACCTGGTTGGGCAGGGCCTCCGGGAGGTGCTCCACCGTCAGGTGCACCGGGACCTCGGACGTGCGGATCAGCCGGTCGAGCTCGTTGATCCCGGCCCGCGGGCCGTCGTCGTCCGAGCCGGCGCGCAGCACGCTGACCAGCGACCGCAGCTCCTCCAGCGTCCGCTTGGACAACGTGCGGATGACCTGCGCCGTCTCCAGCGCGCGGTCGTCGGTGGTCTGGGCCTGCAGCGCGCCCGCCTGCATGGCGATCAGCGTGATCTGGTGGGAGACGACGTCGTGCATCTCGCGGGCCAGCCGGGCGCGCTCTTCGGCGCGGACGGCGTCGGCGTGGAAGCGGCGCTCGCGGTCGCGGCTCGTGGCCAGCTCGGCGAGCTTGTTCGAAATCTCGGTGCGCGCGCCGACCAGCAGGCCGATCGCGATCGGCATGCCGGCGACCAGCACGCCGTAGATGCCGTCGAGGATGTGCTCGCGCCAGCTGAGCTCGGCGAAGTCTTCCAACGGCCACTGCACGAACCGGCACATCCACACCAGCGCGGCGCCGACCCACGTCTGCCAGTGCAGCTGGCGGCGGGTGGCGAGCATGCCGAGGGTGATCATCGACGCGAGCTGGGCCCAGCCGGCCAGGAAGCCGGGGACCGCGACGAGCACGGCGAGGAACGGGAACTTCCGGCGGAACACGACCGCGAGGCACGCGGCGCCGGAGAGCCAGATCGAATAGGGCTGGGCCTTCTCCGGAATGACCAGCCAGACGTCGAGCACGGCCAGGATGACGGCGGCCGCCTCGATGGCGAACGTGACCACAGCGGGGCGGGGCACCGAGCCGAACGCGCTCAGCCCTCGCTTTCGCACCCGCTCGGCGGCCGACGGCCCCGAGCTCGCGATCGAGATGCCTGGAATCGAGAGTCCCTCTGTACTCATCGCTGGCGACCCCATTCGTCTTGTGGACTTGTTGGTGAGAGGCGCTCAGGGCCCGATCGGGACGCGCAGCCGCAGACAAATGTGCGGATGCTAACGAGGTCGCGTACGGAGACGGTTAGTTTCACCCGCGGTCGGCGTTCGGGCGTCCGGATTCCGTAATCGGCTGCGCCGTCCGGGGGATAGCCGACGAGGTGCACTACCCAGGGTGGGAGTTCCGTTTCCCAGTGTGTGCCAAAACGACCACATCGTGGGAATCATGTTACCCACGTGTGGTCGCTTTTGGGCACACAGTTCTCAGGCGGCCATGGACCGCAGGTCGTCGCTCAGCAGGTCGTGCAGGCCGGCCGCGCAGGCCTTCGCCGTCTCGATCGACCGCGGCAGCATGCCGGCCTCATACGCCCGGACCGCTTCCTCGACGCTCGGTGCCGTGGCCAGCGCCGTCGCCAGCTCGGTGCCGTCCAGCAGGGCGAGATTCGCGCCGACGCCCAGCGGCGGCATCAGGTGCGCGGCGTCGCCGAGCAGGGTGAGGCCGGGAGTGGTCGTCCAGGCGTGGGGAACCGGCAGGACGTGCAGGGGCCGGTGCGCGAACCCGCCGTCGTGCTCCCGCAGGTAGGCGAGCAGATCCGGGTGCCAGCCGGCGTAGCGCTCGAGCAGGTGGTCGCGCACCGCGTCCGGGTCGGCGAAGTCGAGGCCGGCGGCCCACTCCTCGGGGGCGTAGAAGATCGCGTAGCAGCGGATGTGGCCGGTGCTGGTGCGTTGCGCGACGAGCGCCTTCCCGTCGGCCTTCGTCATCATCGTCCCCCGGCCGGTCAGTGCGGCCAGGGCCGGGTGGTGGCGGTCGGCGTCGTCGAGGCCGAACTCGACGAACGTGACGCCGCTGTACACCGGCCGGACGCCGGTGAGGGCGCGCCGGACGCGGGACCACGCGCCGTCCGCGCCGACGACCAGGTCGAAGTCCTGGGTGACACCGCCGGCGGACGTCAGCCGTGCGCCGGTGCCGGTCGGGGCGACGCCGTCGACCGGGTGGCCCCACTGGACGGTGCCCGGGGCGAGGGAGTCCAGCAGGATGCCGCGGAGCTGGCCGCGGTCGATTTCGGGCCGGGAGTCGTCGCCTTCGGCGGGGCGCTCGTCGAGGACGGCTTCGGCGGTGTGCGGGTCGATGCCGCGCATCTGCTGGCCTTCGGGGCGGGCCAATGTACGGAACGGTTCGTCCAGACCGGCGGCGCGGAGGGCAACCTGGCCGGTCTCGGCGTGCATGTCGAGCGTCCCGCCCTGTGGCCGCGCGTCGGCGGCGGGTTCCTGCTCGAAGACGGTGACGTCGAGGCCGTGCAGCTGCAGGACGCGGGCGCAGGCGAGCCCGCCGAGGCCGGCGCCGGCGATCGCGATACGGGGAAAGGTCATGTCACTACGAAAGCAGAGTCACTAAGAAAGTGCAACGACTAAACTTTTGAAGTGAGTTAGACTTTGCCGCATGACCGAAGTGATCGGACGCCGCGAGCGCAAGAAGGCGCAGACCCGCAAAGCCCTCGCCGACGCCGCGCTGGAGCTGTTCCTCGCCCGGGGGTACGCCCAGGTCGGGGTGAAGGAGGTCGCGGACGCCGCGGACGTCTCGGTGACGACGTTGTTCAAGTACTTCCCCAGCAAGGAAGCGCTGGTGTTCGACCAGGACGAGGACATCGAGGCGGCGCTGGTCCAGGCGGTCCACGGGCGGCCGCCGGGGCACTCGGTCGTGGACGCCCTGCGCAAGCACATCCTGCGTCTCGCCGAGAACGCGCCGAGCGACGAGTTCCTGCGGCTCACCGAGAGCGAGCCCGCCCTGCGCGACTACGCGAGGCGGATGTGGATGCGCCACGAGACGGCGCTGGCCCGCGCGATCGCCAAGGAAATGGGCGCCCCGGAAGGCGACGCCGCCTGCGCGGCGTTGGCCCGGTTCGCGTTGGCCGCGCGCGAGCTGATCCAGGCGGACAAGCACCCCCGCCGCGCGGCGGAGGAGATCTTCGCCCGCCTGCAGCGCGGCTGGCGCACGGAGTGAACCGGCCGGTCGGTGTGGAGGCGGGGCCGCGTGGTCGCGCGCTGGCCTGGTGGCCGGTGGAGGTGAGGTCGCTGCCCGGGGCGACGCGGTTCCGCGATGACGTGGTGGGTCGGTGGCCCGTAGCGGGGTTGGTGGGCCAACGGCCGGAGGAGAAACTACCCGGCAACGCGGTCGCGCGGTGCCCCGGCGGCCAGTAGCGGGGCGAGGCACTCCCGGCGCGACAAGTCCTGAGATGACTCCGCCCCAGGTCACATGGCCCAGCGCCGAAATCCTCCTTCGGCGTTGATGACCTGACCGGTGATCCACCGGCTGTCGTCGGAGGCCAGCCACCGCACCAGGCGGGCCACCTCGGCCGGGCTGCACCAGCGGCCCGCCGGCAGCGCGCGGCCGACGCGTTCGCTCAACTCCGGGTCCGCCCACCCGGTGTCGACCGGCCCGGGGTTGAGCGCGTTGACCGTGATCCCCCGGTCGGCCAGCGCGTCGGACAGGCTGAGCGTCATCTGGTGGACCGCGCCCTTGCTGATCGCGTACGGCAGCTCCCGGCTCATCGGCGCCAGGTGCTGCCCGGAGGTGAACAAGATGATCCGCCCGCCGGGACGCGCGTCGTCGTGCGCGGCGGCGAACGCCTGCGTCAGCAGCACGCTCGCGCGGGCGTTCACCGCCCAGGTCAGGTCCAGCTCGGCGGCGGTGACCTCGGCGAGACTCTGGTTCGAGCTCCGGGCGTGGTTGGCGACCACCACGTCGACCGCGCCGAAGGCTTCCACCGCGGCGGTCACCACCAGCCCCGGCGCCTGCGGGTCGGCGAAGTCGGCCGCGACGTGCCGCAGCCGGGGACCCGAGCCGCCGAGCAGCTCCACTATTCCCGCGTCGCCGGCCGGGTCGGTGCCCCACGGCTGGTCCGCGTCGTGCGGGGACCACGAGTGCACGAGCACCGCGGCACCCGCCGCCAGCAGTTCCCGGGCCACCGCGAACCCGATCCCCGCCCGGCGGCTGACGCCGGTCACCACGGCCACCCGGCCCTCCAGCGACGCACCACTCACGCCGTGCACCCTAGCCACGGGCACCGCCGCACGCCGACCGGTTTTCCGGTGCGGGAAACGAATGAGGGCCCCCTGCCGCAGCAGAGGGCCCTCACCGAGCCGGAACAACACTCAAGCCGTGGGCGGCTGGTACACCTTCGTCAGCTTGCCCGCCGCGGCCCGGTCCAGCAGCCACAACGTGCGCCGGTGCCCGCGGGCGCCGGCCACCGGCAGCTGCACCTCGCCGGCGCCGGCCAAGGCCAGCGCCACCGCGTCGGCCTTTTCCGATCCGGCCGTCATCAGCCACACGTCCCGAGCCTGCCGGATCGCCGGCAGCGTCAGCGAAATGCGGGTCGGCGGCGGCTTGGGGCAGTTCCGCACCGCCACCACCGACCGCTCGGTCTCGTACACCGCCGGGGACTCCGGGAACACCGACGCCGTGTGCCCTTCGCCGCCGAGGCCCAGCAGCATGATGTCGAACGACGGTACGTCCCCGTGGTCCTCCGGGCCCGCCTGGGAAGCCAGCACGTCGGCGTAGGCCGCGGCCGCTGCGTCCACATCGGACCCGAACTCGCCGTCCGACGGCGCCATTGCGTGGACGCGCTTCGGGTCCAGCGGGACGTGGTCGAGCAACGCCTCGCGCGCCTGCTTCTCGTTCCGCTCGTCCGAATCCGCCGGGACGAACCGCTCGTCGCCCCAGTAGATGTCCAGCCGGGACCAGTCGATCGCGTCGCGCGCCGAGGACGCCCGAAGCTCCGACAGCACCGCGATCCCGGTGCCGCCGCCGGTCAGCACCAGCGACGCCGAGCCCTTGGCCGCCTGGACGTCCACGAGCCGCGTGACCAGGCGGGCGGCCGCCGCGGCGGCCAGCAGGTCCTTGTTCGCGTAGACGACGACTTCCGTCTTGCTCATTTCTCGGCCCCGGCCGCAGCCCCCGCCGCAGCCGCGGCCGCCGACGAGGTGACGTCCGCCTTGGGCGGCGCTCCCGTCTTGCCGTTCGTGCCCGACGTGATCTTGCCCAGGCCGTGCAGGGCCGCCTCGTAGACCTCGTCCGGGTCGAGCCGGCGGAGCTCCTCGATCAGGCAGTCCTGCGTGCTGCGCCGCTGCAACGCGATCCGGCGGGTCGGCTGGCCCGGCTGGGTCAGCGTGCCGACGCGGCCGTCCGGGCGGTGCAGCTCCACCGGGCCCGACTTGCGTTCGAGCGTGACCGAGATGATCCCGGCCGCGCCCGAGCTCTTGACCCGCTTGACCGGCACCTTCAGGTACTCGGCCAGCCACGCGGCCAGCAGCTCGGTCGACGGCGAGTCGGCCTCGCCGGTCACCGTCGCGGCGGTGATCTTCTCGTACGGCGGCAGGTCCAGCGCCGACACGAGCTGGGCGCGCCAGTGCGTCAGGCGCGTCCAGGCCAGGTCGGTGTCGCCCTCGGTGTACGCCTTCGCCCGCGTGGTCAGCGCCTTGACCGGGTTCTTCTCCGCGGCCGAGTCGGTGATCCGGCGCTGGGCCAGCTCGCCGAGCGGGTCCTTGTCCGGGTCCTTCGGGCCGGCGCCCGGCCACCAGCAGACGATCGGCGCGTCCGGCAGCAGCAGCGGCACCACCGCGCTCTGGCCCTGCGACGCCAGCGGGCCGTAGAGCCGCAGCACGATGACCTCGCTCGCGCCGGCGTCGCCGCCGACCCGGATCTGGCCGTCGATGCGCGGCGCCGCCGTGCGGGCGCCCTTGGCCACCACGATCACCCGCGACGGGTGTTCGCGGCTCGCGCCGTTGGCCGCCTCGATGGCCTCTTCGAGGTGGGCGTCGTCGTCGGCCACGATCACCAGCGTCAGCACCCGCCCGAGCGCGACTTGGCCGCCCTGTTCGCGGATCTCCACCAGCTTCTTGTTGAGTGCCGAAGTCGTGGTGGACGGCAGGTCGATGATCACGGGCGCCTCCATTTCCGGCCGGTGCGCTCCAGCATTTCGTCGGCGGACGGCGGACCCCACGTGCCCGGCGCGTACTGCTCGGGCGCGCCTTCCTTCGCCCAGTGCTCCAGGATCGGGTCGAGGATCTTCCAGGAGAGCTCGACCTCTTCGTTCACCGGGAACAGCGACGGCTCACCCAGCAGCACGTCCAGGATCAGCCGCTCGTAGGCCTCGGGGGAGGACTCGGTGAACGCGTGGCCGTACCCGAAGTCCATCGTGACGTCGCGGACCTCCATCGTGGTCCCCGGCACCTTCGAGCCGAACCGCAGCGTGATTCCCTCGTCCGGCTGCACCCGGATGACCAGGGCGTTCTGCCCCAGCTCCTCGGTCGACGTCGAGTCGAACGGCAGGTGCGGCGCCCGCTTGAACACGACGGCGATCTCGGTGACGCGGCGGCCGAGCCGCTTGCCGGTGCGCAGGTAGAACGGCACCCCGGCCCAGCGGCGGTTCTGCACCTCGAGGGTCACCGCGGCGTAGGTCTCGGTCTTCGAGTCCTTCGCGAAGCCCTCTTCCTGCAGCAGGCCGGGCACCTTCTTGCCGCCCTGCCAGCCACCCGCGTACTGGCCGCGCGCGGTGGTCCGGCTCAGCGGGCCCACCGGCGTGACGCCGGAGAGCACCTTGATCTTCTCCGCGCGCAGGGCCCGCGGCTCGAACGACAGCGGCTCCTCCATCGCGGTGAAGGCGAGCAGCTGCAGCAGGTGGTTCTGGATGACGTCGCGGGCGGCGCCGATGCCGTCGTAGTACCCCGCGCGGCCGCCGAGGCCGATGTCCTCGGCCATGGTGATCTGCACGTGGTCGACGTAGTTGGCGTTCCAGATCGGCTCGAACAGCTGGTTGGCGAACCGCAGCGCCAGGATGTTCTGCACCGTCTCCTTGCCGAGGTAGTGGTCGATGCGGAACACCGACTCCTCGGGGAAGACGTCGTTGACGATCGCGTTCAGCTCTTCGGCGCTCTTGAGGTCGTGGCCGAACGGCTTCTCGATGACCACGCGCCGCCAGGTCTTCTCGTCGGCGTTCGCCAGCCCGGAGCGGGCCAGCTGCTTGGTCACCACCGGGAAGGCGCCGGGCGGGATCGACAGGTAGAACGCGGTGTTGCCGCCGGTGCCGCGTTCCTCGTCGAGGTCGCGGACCGTCTTCGCGAGCCGGTCGAAGGCCTCGTCGTCGTCGAAGGTGCCCTGGACGAACCGGATGCCTTCGGCGAGCCGGTTCCACACCGACTCCTTGAACGGCGTCCGCGCGTGCTCCTTGACCGAGTCGTGCACGAGCTCGCCGAAGTCCTGGTGCTCCCAGTCGCGGCGGGCGAACCCGACGAGCGAGAAGCCCGCGGGCAGCAGCCCGCGGTTGGCCAGGTCGTAGATGGCGGGCATCAGCTTCTTGCGGGCCAGGTCGCCGGTGACGCCGAAGATCACCAGGCTGGACGGCCCGGCGATCCGCGGGAGCCGCTTGTCCCGCGGATCGCGCAGCGGGTTCGCCCACGTCATGCGCCCACCTCCTGTACCGCGCGGACGACGGCCGCGAGGCCCGCGGCCCGGTCGGTCAGGTGCAGGCGCAGCACCGGGCGGCCGTGCTCGGCGAGCACCTGCCCGTCGCCGAGCGCCTGGGCGTGCTGCAGCTGCCCCAGCGTGTACGGCCGGTCCGGCACGTCGAGGTCCTGCTCGACGGCGCCGGTCAGCTGAAGGAAGACGCCGTTCTGGTGCCCGCCCTTGTGGTACTGGCCGGTGGAGTGCAGGAACCGCGGGCCCCAGCCGAACGTCGTCTGCTTCCCGGTGCGCTTGGCGATCTCGCCGCGCAGCAGGGACGTCGACGCGTCGTCGAGCCGGTCGAGGTAGGCCTGCACCGCGATGTACCCCGCGTCCGGCGCCGAAGCGAAGAACGCGCGCAGCACGTCGGTCAGGCTGCCGTCCGTGGAAACCCCGTCACTGCCGAAGATCTCGACCGGACCGTCCACGTTGGACGGCTCTTCGCCGCCCTTCAGCTTCTCCGGGTCGTCCAGCAGCGCGCGGGCCGCCTTCTTCGCGGCTTCGACGTCCGGCTGGTCGAACGGGTTGATCCCGATCAGCCGGCCGGCCAGCGCGGTCGCGAACTCCCAGAGCAGGAACTGCGCGCCGAGCGAGCCGGTGACGGCGATCTTCGCCGCACCCTGCGGGCTGCCGACCGCGGTGGCCGTGGCGTCGTCCCCGGCGTCCACGAAACCGGCCGCCTCCGGGCCTTCGACCGCGACCGGCAGCAGACCGGTGCCCTGCTTGCCGGTGGACTCGGCGATCAGCTGCTCGGCCCAGTCCGGGAAGCCCTTGATGCCCGATCCGGTGTCCGCGAGGACGACCTTCTCGGCGCCGGCCTCGTGCGCGGCGGCCCAGGCGGCGGCCAGCTTGACCGCCGGGTTGTCCGCCGAGTCCGCGGCGAGCTCCTCGGCCACCGAAGCGGCCTGGTCGAGCAGCCGGGCGACGTCCGCCCCGGCGAGGCCGGCCGGGACGAGCCCGAACGCGGTCAGCGCCGAGTAGCGGCCGCCGACGTGCGGGTCGGCCAGGAAGGTCTTGCGGTAACCCTCCTTTTCGGACAGTGCCTGGAACGGCGAGCCCGGGTCGGTGACGACCACGATCCGCCGCGCCGCGTCGATCCCGGCGTCGGCGAACGCCTTCGCGAAGATCCGC
The DNA here is from genome assembly GCF_053600695.1 of Amycolatopsis sp. NPDC005003. NCBI lineage: Bacteria > Bacillati > Actinomycetota > Actinomycetes > Pseudonocardiales > Pseudonocardiaceae > Amycolatopsis > Amycolatopsis sp. NPDC005003. The sequence continues at coordinate 48,472 of NZ_JBSGAI010000017.1, forward strand.
CGGTGGCTGTCGGTCTCGACGGTGCCGCCCGACTTCGACGACACCACGATCACCGTGCGCTCGAGGTCACCCGCGAGGGCGTCCGCGACCTGGCCCGGGTCGGTCGTGTCGAGGACCGTCAGCGCGACGCCGTCGGTCGCGGTGATCACCTCCGGCGCCAGCGACGAGCCGCCCATGCCGGCCAGGACCACCCGGTCGACGCCCTCGGACCGCAGCTCGGTCCGCAGCGCCTCGATCTCGCCGATCAGCGGCCGCGAAGACTTGTGCAGCGTCGTCCACGACAGCCGGATCGACGCCTCGGATTCGGCCTCCGGCCCCCAGAGCGTCGCGTCCTGCGCCGCCAGCTTCGAGGCGGCCTGGTCGGCGACCAGCCGCTCGGCCAGCGGCGCGGCACGCTCCGCCAGTGCGGCGTCCACGATCTCGACGCCGGTCTTCTCACCTGTCGTCATGTCGTGCTTCAGCCCTTCGCCTGCTCGAGCTGCCCTTGCACGGTCTCCAGCAGCTCGGTCCACGACTTCTCGAACTTGTCGACGCCCTCGTTCTCCAGCACCAGGAACACGTCGGTGATGTCGATGCCCACCGCCGTGAGCTTGTCGAAGACCTCCTGCGCCTCGGCGCTGCGGCCGGTGACCTGGTCACCCTTGAGCTCGGAGTGCTCCGCGACGGCGTCGAGGGTCTTCTCCGGCATCGTGTTGACCGTGTCCTTCACGACCAGGTCGTCGACGTACAGCGTGGGGGAGTAGTCCGGGTTCTTCACACCGGTCGAGGCCCACAGCGGACGCTGCGCGTTGGCGCCGTCGGCCGCGAGGGCCTTCCAGCGGTCGGACGCGAACAGCTCCTCGAAGGCCGCGTACGCGAGACGCGCGTTGGCGACCGCGGCCTTGCCGCGCAGGGCCAGGGCTTCGTCGGTGCCGATGCCTTCCAGGCGCTTGTCGATCTCGGTGTCCACGCGGGAGACGAAGAACGACGCCACCGAGTGGATGCCGCGCAGGTCGTGGCCGTTGGCCTTCGCCTGCTCCAGGCCCGCGAAGAAGGCCTCGATGACGGCCTTGTACCGCTCGACGGAGAAGATCAGCGTGACGTTGACGCTGATGCCCTCGGCGAGCGTGGCCGTGATCGCCGGCAGGCCCTCCTGGGTGGCCGGGATCTTGATCAGCACGTTCGGCCGGTCGACGGTCTTCCACAGGTCCTTCGCCTCGGCCACCGTCTTGTCGGTGTCCTTGGCCAGGCGCGGGTCGACCTCGATGGAGACGCGGCCGTCGACGCCGTTCGTGGCGGTGTAGACGTCGCGGAACAGGTCGGCGGCGTTGCGCACGTCGGTCGTCGTCAGGTCCCGGATGGTGGCCTCGACGTCGGCGCCCTGGGCGGCGAGTTCGCGGGTCCGCTCGTCGTAGGCGTCACCCTTCGACATCGCGTTCGCGAAGATCGTCGGGTTGGTCGTGACGCCGACGACGTGCTTGTCGCGGATCAGGTCGGCGAGGTTGCCGGTGTTCAGACGTTCACGCGAAAGGTCGTCGAGCCAGATCGAGACACCGGCCTCGGACAACGCGGCGAGCTTGTCGTTGCTCATTACTGTCATCCCCTTCAGGAATTCTTGGTGTTGGCGATCGAGCGACGGGCGGCCTCGACGACGGCTTCCGCGGTGAACCCGAACTCACGGAACAGTGTGGCGGCATCGGCGGAGGCGCCGAAGTGCTCGATCGAAACGTTCACCCCGGCGTCACCGGTGAAGCGGTGCCACGACTGGGCGATGCCCGCCTCGACGGACACGCGGGCCTTCACACCGGCCGGGATGACGGATTCGCGGTAGGCCGCGTCCTGCGCGTCGAACCACTCGACGCACGGCATGGACACGACACGCGCCTTGACGCCGTCGGCGTCCAGGGTCTTCTTGGCCTCGACGGCGAGCTGGACCTCGGAGCCGGTGGCGATGAGGACCACGTCCGGGGTGCCGTCCGAGTCGGCCAGGACGTACCCGCCCTTGGCCACGCCCTCGGCGCTGGTGCCCTCGAGCACCGGCACGTTCTGGCGGGTCAGCGCCAGGCCGGACGGGTGGTGGATGTCCTCCAGCACGGCCTTCCAGGCGTACGCGGTCTCGTTGGCGTCCGCCGGGCGGACGACGTTGAGGCCCGGGATCGCGCGCAGCGCGGAGAGCTGCTCGATCGGCTGGTGCGTCGGGCCGTCCTCGCCGAGGCCGATCGAGTCGTGCGTCCACACGTAGGTGACCGGCGCCTTCATCAGCGCGGCCAGCCGGACCGGCGGGCGCATGTAGTCGGAGAAGATGAGGAACGTCGCGCCGTACGGGCGGGTGCCGCCGTGCAGCGCGATCCCGTTGAGGATCGAGCCCATGGCGTGCTCGCGGACGCCGAAGTGCAGCGTCCGGCCGTACGGGTTGGCCTGCCACATGTCGGTGGCGGCCTTCTCGGGCCCGAACGAGTCGGCGCCCTTCATCGTCGTGTTGTTGCTCTCGGCCAGGTCGGCCGAGCCGCCCCACAGCTCCGGCAGCGGCTCGGCGAGGGCGTTGAGCACCTCACCGGAGGCCTTGCGGGTGGCGATGCCCTTGGCGTCCGGCTCCCACTTCGGCAGGTTGTCGGCGAAGCCCTCGGGCAGCGTGCGGGTGGACAGCCGGTCCGCGAGCTTCTTGCGCTCCGGGTTGGCCTGGGCCCACGCCTCGAACTTCTCGTCCCACTCCGCGTGCGCGGCCCGGCCGCGCTCGGCCGCCTGGCGCGTGTGCTTGAGCACGTCGTCCTCGACCTGGAACGACTGCTCCGGGTCGAAGCCGAGGATCTCCTTCACCGCGGCGACCTCTTCGCCGCCCAGCGCGGCGCCGTGCGCCTTGCCGGTGCCCATCTTCTTGGGCGCCGGGTAGCCGATCACGGTCCGCAGCGCGATGAACGACGGCCGCTGCGTCTCGGCCTTCGCGGCCTTGATGGCCTCCTCGATCGCGACGACGTCCTCGCCGCCCTCGACGACCTGGGTGTGCCACCCGTAGGCCTCGTAGCGCGCGACGGTGTCCTCGGACAGCGCGATGTTGGTGTCGTCCTCGATCGAGATCTTGTTGTCGTCGTAGAAGACGATCAGGTTGCCCAGCTCCTGGCGGCCCGCGATGGACGAGGCCTCGGAGGTGACGCCCTCTTCGATGTCGCCGTCGGAGGCGATCACGTAGATGTGGTGGTCGAAGATGCTCTCGCCGGGCGCGGCGTCCGGGTCGAGCAGGCCGCGCTCGCGGCGGGCGGCCATCGCCATGCCCACGGCGTTCGCCAGGCCCTGGCCCAGCGGGCCGGTGGTGGTCTCGACGCCGTCGGTGTGGCGGTACTCGGGGTGACCCGGGGTCTTCGAGCCCCACTTGCGCAGCTGCTTGAGGTCCTCGAGCTCGAGGCCGTAGCCGGCGAGGAACAGCTGGATGTAGAGGGTGAGGCTGGAGTGGCCGGCCGACAGGACGAACCGGTCGCGGGCCGGCCAGTGCTGGTCGTTCGGGTCGTGGCGCATGGTGCGCTGGAACAGCGTGTAGGCCAGCGGCGCCAGGCTCATCGCGGTGCCGGGGTGGCCGCTGCCACAGTTCTCCACGGCGTCGGCGGCCAGCACCCGGACGGTGTCCACGGCGCGGGTGTCGGTGTCGGTCCAGTCGGCGGGGACGTTACGCCGGAGGAGTGGGTTGTTCTCGCTGGTAGTGGCGGTTTCGGACACTGAACTCCAACTCCCGGTCATGATGGTTGCGGCTGGTCTTCCTCGTTCCGGTTACCCGTACGCGCGGCTACTTATCTCAATCGATCCCGAAGGGACGATATTCCTGCTCGCGGCCATGCGCAGGGGCAATCGCGGCCCGTCGCGGCCAGCCTAGTGCTTGGGCCGGTCGAGGACCCGCGATCACCCACGGGATTCACCACGTCTAACATCGTTCGAGGGTTCAGTGGGGCTGGTTCTTCGGCTACCCGCGCTGTCCCGCCCGAACCTGACGCAGGGAGTGAAATGTCGCCGGTGAACGCTGCGCACGGACGCAGTGAAGACACCAGCGCCGTGCACCCGACCGGTGAACGACCGCACGGTGAGCGGCGAAGCCTCCGCCGGGTCGTCGGTGCCTACGCCGCGCTGGCCAAGCCCCGGGTGATCGAGCTCCTGCTGGTGACCACCATCCCGGCGATGTTCCTCGCCGGCCGTCAGATCCCCTCGCCGTGGCTGGTACTGGCCACGCTGGTCGGCGGGACGATGGCCGCGGGCAGCGCGAACGCGCTCAACTGCGTGATCGACGCGGACATCGACAAGGTGATGAACCGCACGAAGCGCCGCCCGCTGGTGAAGGACTCGGTGCCCCGCCGCGGCGCGCTGATCTTCGGCCTGGTGATGGGCGTCGCCTCGGCCGCCGTGCTCTACCTCACGGTGAACCTGCTCTCGGCGATCCTGGCGATCGCGACGATCCTCTTCTACATCTTCGTCTACACGCTCGGCCTCAAGCGGCGCACGTCACAGAACGTGGTCTGGGGCGGCGCGGCGGGCTGCATGCCGGTGGTCATCGGCTGGGCGGCCGTCACCGGCACGGTCCAGTGGCCGGCGTTCGTGATGTTCGGCGTGATCTTCTTCTGGACCCCGCCGCACACCTGGGCGCTGGGCATGAAGTACCGCGAAGACTACGAGCGCGCGGGCGTCCCGATGCTGCCGGTGGTCGCCACCGCCCAGCACGTGGCCCGCCAGATCGTCATCTACTCGTGGGTGATGGTGGCCTGGACGCTGCTGCTGCTCCCGGTGACGTCCTGGCTGTACGGCACGTTCGCCATCCTGGCCGGCGGGTGGTTCCTCTTCTACGCCCACAGCCTGCAGGCGGCGGTGCGGCGCGGCGAGGAGACCAAGCCGATGGCGCTGTTCCACCGGTCGAACACGTACCTGATGATCGTGTTCGTCGCCCTGGCCGTCGACTCGGCCATCGGGCTGCCGACCCTCGGCCTGCCGTTCTGATCCTCCGGCGGATCGGGATCGGGGTCACCGCGGTCGTCGTCTTCGGCCTGCTGGTCCTCCTCGGCCACGGCCGGTTCGACTTCGACCAGGACCGGCTGCTCGGCACCGGCTGCGCCATCCCGGCCAAGATCACCGCACGTCCCGGCCCGGCGCCCGACGGCGGCGCCGTCCGCGTCGCCGAACAGGGCCCGGGCGCTGCTGTGCTGGAGAACACCAGCACTCTCGCCGCCTACCGGATCCCGGTGACGTCCGGCTCCCGGACCGTCGACGTGCCGCTGCTCGTCCCCGGCCAGCGGATCGGGGTCCTCCTCGACCGGCCCACGGTCGGCCCGGTGATCTGGATCGCCCGGGAGGCCCTGGGCGGCTTCACGCCGGTGACCGCCGCCGTCGTCCCCGGTGGTGTCCGGTACCACAGCGAGAACTGCCGGGCGCTGACCAGCCGTGGTGCCGCGGTGCTGTTCCGTGCCCCGGACGGGCGAATCACCGGGGGTGAGCAGCTGCCGCCGGCGGACGTGTCGTGCGCACGAGGGGAGCAGGTGCTGCCCGTCGCCGTCCGGGCCGGCGAGGTCTTCCCGTACTGCGCCCTCGGAACGGAATGATCGGGCGGCGACCGCCGTTACACTTCGTTGGCTCTTTTCCTTGAGGCGAAAGCAGGATCCTTGTCTTCGGACGACTTTTCCGCCGAGCTCGCCCGCGAGCAGGCGTACGTCACCACCCTCTACGCGAAGCTCGACGCCGAGCGCCTCGAAGCCCAGCGCCGCCTCGACGAGACGCTGCGGCAGACCGGCGGCACTCCGCAGGCCCGCACCGAGCGCGACGTCGCCACCACGCTCTACACCGACCGGCTCGCCCAGCTCGGCTCGGTCGAGCAGGGCCTCGCCTTCGGCCGGCTCGACTTCGTCCCCGAGAGCGCCGAGGAAACCACCTACATCGGCCGACTCGGGCTGTTCGACGAAGACGACGACTACCAGCCGCTGCTCGTCGACTGGCGGGCGCCGGTCGCGCGGCCGTTCTACCTCGCCACCGCGGCTTCCCCCGAGGGGGTGCGACGGCGGCGGCACCTGCGGTCGCTGAGCCGCAAGGTCACCGGCTTCGACGACGAGGTCCTCGACCTCACCGCCGCCGACCAGGGCCAGGACCTCGGGCTGGCCGGCGAAGCCGCGCTGCTGGCCGCGCTCGAACAGCGCCGCACCGGCGAGATGAGCGACATCGTCGCGACCATCCAGGCCGAGCAGGACCGGATCATCCGCGCCCCGCTCGGCGGGGTCATGGTCGTGCAGGGCGGCCCCGGCACCGGCAAGACCGCCGTCGCGCTGCACCGCGCCGCCTACCTGCTCTACACGCACCGCCAGCAGCTCACCACCCGCGGCGTGCTCGTCGTCGGCCCGAACAGCACGTTCCTGCGCTACATCGGCCAGGTGCTGCCGTCGCTCGGCGAGACCGGCGTGCTGCTCGCCACCATCGGGCAGCTCTACCCCGGCCTGGCCGCCGACGGCGTCGAACCCCGCGAGGCCACCGAGGTGAAGGGCCGGCTGGTGCTGGCCGAGGTGCTGGCCAACGCCGTCCGCGACCGCCAGCGCGTGCCCGAGCCCGTCATGGAGATCGAGTACGAGCACGACGTGCTGCGGCTCGACCGCAAGACGTGCACGGACGCCCGCACCCGCGCCCGCCGCTCGCGCCGGCCGCACAACCCGGCGCGGCGCCTGTTCGTCTCCGACGTCCTCGACGCGCTGACCCGCCAGGCCGCCCGCAAGCTGGGGGAGGACCTCCTCGACGGGCAGGACCTGGCCGACATCCGCGCCGAGCTGGCCGCCGACGAGAACGTGGCCGCCGCGCTGGACTCGTTGTGGCCGGTGCTGACCCCGGAAGGCGTGCTCGACGACCTGTTCGCCGACCGCGAACGGCTCGACAGCGCCGCCCGCAAGCTCCTTTCACCCGAAGACCGCGCCCTGCTGGAGAGCCCCCGCGACGCGCGCTGGACGCCCGCGGACGTGCCGCTGCTCGACGAGCTCGCCGAGCTGATCGGCGTCGACGACACCGAGGCGCGCGTCGAGCGCAAACGCCGTGAGCGCGAGGACCGCGCGTACGCCGAGGGCGTGCTCGACATCCTCGAGCAGGACGAAGAGATCATCGACGAGGAGCTGCTGCGCGTCTCCGACGTGCTCGACGCCGAGCTGTTCGCCGAACGCCAGCAGGCGCGCAGCGAGCTGACCGCCGCCCAGCGGGCCGCGCAGGACCGGACGTGGACGTTCGGGCACGTGATCGTCGACGAGGCCCAGGAGCTGTCGGCGATGGACTGGCGGCTGCTCATGCGGCGCACGCCGAACCGGTCGATGACGCTGGTCGGCGACGTCGCCCAGACCGGCGCGGCGGGCGGGGCGCGGTCGTGGGGCGAGGTGCTCTCGCCGTACGTCGAGGACCGGTGGCGGCTGGAGCAGCTGACGGTGAACTACCGCACGCCGGCCGAGATCATGGCCGTCGCCGCGCGGGTGCTCGCGGAGGTCTCGCCGGGGCTGTCGGTGCCGTCCTCGGTGCGGGAGACCGGGGTGCCGCCGTGGTCGGTGCGGCCGGCGTCGCTGGAGGCGGAGCTGCCCGGGCTGGTGACCCGCGAGCTGTCCGAAGTGGACGGCGGCACGGTGGCGGTCCTGGTGCCCGCGGCCCGGTTCGACGCGGTTTCGGCGCTGCTCGGCTCGTTCGACGAACGGCTGAGCGTGCTGACGGTCGAGCGGTCGAAGGGCCTGGAGTTCGACTCGGTGGTTCTCGTGGCGCCGGACGAGGTCGTCGCGGGTTCGCCGCGCGGCCTGAACGACCTGTACGTGGCCCTGACGCGGGCGACCCGGCGGCTCGGCGTGGTCACCACCGGTGACGACGTTCCGGCACTCTCCGTGCTTGGCTAGGGTGCCCGGCATGCACAACATCGGGAAGATCGTGGTCGTCGCCGCGGCGGCGCTGTCGCTGGCCGCGTGCGGCCAGCAGGCCAAGACCCAGTCGGCCGCTCCGGCGGGACCGCCCGTCCCGTCGTCGACCGCCGCGCCGGCGCCCCAGAGCAAGGGCCGCGAGTGCACCGCGGACGACGTCAAGACGACCGGCAAGTTCGGCGAGGTGCCGACGATCACCATCCCGGACGACTGCGACCCGCCGAAGAAGCTGATCACGAAGGACCTGTCCGAGGGCACCGGCGACCCGGCCAAGGCCGGGCAGAAGCTCAGCATGAACTACCTGCTGGTGACGTGGTCGGACAAGCAGAAGCTGGACAGCTCCTTCGACCGCGGCAAGACGTTCGACCTGAACCTGGGCGCGGGCGAGGTCATCCCCGGCTGGGACCAGGGCCTGGCGGGCATCAAGCAGGGCGGCCGCCGCCTGCTGATCATCCCGCCGGACCTCGCCTACGGCGACGGCGGCAACGGCATGAAGCCGAACGAGACGCTCGTGTTCGTCACCGACGCGGTGGCGGTCGGCGCCGCCTGACCTGCGTCGAGGCCGCCGCGGGAACTTCCCGGGGCGGCCTTCGAGGCGTCAGGGGATGAGCAGCAGCTTGCCGGTGGTGCGGCGGCCCTGCAGGTCTTCGTGGGCCCTGCGGGCCTCGGCCAGGGGGTACTTGCCGCCGATGCGGATGGTCAGCTCGCCCGCGAGGATGGCGTCGAACAGCTCCTTCGCGCGCCAGTCGAGCTCTTCGCGAGTGCGGACGTAGTGGCCGGACGTCGGGCGGGTCAGGTACAGCGAGCCGCCGGCGTTGAGGCGCTGCGGGTCCAGGGGCGGCACCGGGCCGCTGGAGGCGCCGAACAGCGCGAGCAGGCCGCGGACCTTCAGGCTGGCCAGGCTGCCGTCGACGGTGTCCTTGCCGACACCGTCGTAGACGACGTCGACGCCCTCGCCGTTCGTCAGCTCGCGGGTGAGCTTGGCGAAGTCGTCGCGGTCGTACCGGATGACCTCGTCGGCGCCGGCTTCGCGGGCGAGCTTCTCCTTCTCCTCCGTCGACACGGTGCCGATGACGCGGGCGCCGCGCGCCTTCGCCAGCTGCACCAGGAGCAGGCCGACACCGCCCGCGGCCGCGTGCACCAGCACGTCGTGGCCCGGCTTGACCTCGAAGGTCGAGGCGACCAGGTAGTGCGCGGTGATGCCCTGCAGCATGGTCGCGGCGGCGGTCTCGAGCGAGACGCCTTCCGGGACCTTCACGGCGACCGACGCGGGGACGAGCTTGCGGGCGGCGTAGCTGCCGATCGACCCCTGCCAGGCAACGCGGTCACCGGGTTCGAACCCGGCCGCGGCTTCGACGACCGTGCCGGCGCCTTCGAGGCCCGGCACGAACGGCAGCTCCATCGGGTAGATGCCCTGACGCTGGTAGGTGTCGATGTAGTTGACCCCGGCCGCGGCGACGTCGACCAGCAGCTCGCCGGCCTCGGGGGCGCGGACGTCCACTTCGGCCGGTTCGAGCACTTCCGGGCCGCCGGTCTTCGTCACCTGCACTGCGGTGGGCATGGGGCTCCTCCTCCGGGTCGGGTTCTCCCGGTGCAACTATGGCCGAGGCCACGCTGTTCCGCGTTCCGGCCGGTTCTTGGTTATGGTTCGGAGCGTGTCAGAGACAGTTTCGCCGACCAGCGCACAGCTGGGCGCGGCCCGCAAGTTCGTGAAGGCGCACGGCAAGCCGTCCCGCGCGGTGGTGGAGAACATCGGCCGCGCGGGCGCCCGGGTGGTCCTGGTCGGAGCCGACGGCGCTCTTGGTGACGTGGTGGTCCCTTCGGTGGAGACGGGCGAGGCGCTGATCGAGGCGGTCGAGGACCTGTCCCCGGCGACGTGGGACGCGGAGACGGTGCAGGCCACGAAGATCGGCCCGGAGCACCGCCGCAAGATGGCGGGCAAGTGAGCCGCACGGCGGTCCTGGTCAGCTGCGCGGAACTCCCCTCGGGCGACGGCGACGACGACGCTTTGCTGCCTGCTTTGTCGTCGCTGGGCTTTTCGGTCTCGTGGGCGCCGTGGGATTCTGCGTTCGACTTCGCCTCGGCGGACGCGGTGATCCTGCGCGCCACCTGGGATTATGCCTCCCGCCGCGCCGAGTTCCTGGCGTGGTGCGAGTCGGTGCCGTCACTGTTCAATCCGGCTGACGTGGTGCGGTGGAACACGGACAAGTCGTACCTCGTGGAGTTGCTGGACGCTGGGGTGGCGGTGGTGCCGACCTCGCTGGTCTTGCCGGGTTCTTCGGCGTCTTTTCCCGCTGGTGAGTTCGTGGTGAAGCCTTCGGTGGGCGCGGGTTCGCGGGGTGCGGCTCGGTTCGCCGGGGGTGATTCGGGTGCTGCCGCTCATGTGGCCGGGTTGCACGCCGAGGGACACACGGCGTTGATCCAGCCGTATCAGTCCAGTGTGGATAGTGCTGGTGAGCTGGCTTTGGTGTATCTGGGTGGGATCTACTCGCATGCGTTCACGAAGGGCGCGATGCTGGGGTCCACAATGGATGCTTCGGGGTTGTATCTTTCGGAGTCCTTGGCGCCGGCTTCGCCGCCTGAGGATGCGGTGGCGTTGGCTGAGGACGTCCTGGACGCGGCTTCGGCTTTGCTGGGGATCCTGCGGGCCGAGCTGTTGTACGCGCGGGTGGACGTGGTGCGCGGGGCGGACGGGAAGCCGTTGCTGCTGGAACTGGAGCTGACGGAGCCGTCACTGGGCTTCCGCCAGACGAATCCGGCGGCGGCGATGCGGTTCGCCTCGGCGGTGCGGCAGCAGCTGGCGTGAACGGGAATGAGGCCACACCGCGCCGATGTGGCCTCATTCTTACTGGAAGAGCCGGCGCCGGGCCGGTCTCAGTTCCCGGTGTTGCCCCCTCCGTCGATGCCCCGGCTTGGCGCCGACCGTTCAATCGACATCGCGCATCCTTCACTGGTGCTCTACCCACCCTTCTGTGTACTAGTACACCAAGTCGATATCGGTGACAAGTCGTGTGCGCGGGGAGCTGGTCGAGGGGGCCAGTGGATCAACGAGAAATCCCCGCCACCGAGCGAGTTCACGCTGGGTAACGGGGATTTCCGCTCGTCCGTTCGGCGGGCCGCCTCGTTCAGTCGCTGGTGTTGCCGCCGCCTTTGACCCCGTCGACGGACACGTCGTTGCCGGTGTTGCCGCTGAGGTCCACGCTGTTGCCGGTGTTGCCGCCGCCTCCCCCGAGGTCCTGGAAGTTTCCGGTGTTGCCGCCGCCTTCTCCGCCGCCCAATGCGATGACCGCGACCGCCAAGAACATCGTGGCCGCTCGCCTGGCGCGGCTGCCAACTTCTTCGCCGCAGTTGCGCTTCACTCGCCTTGTCCCTTCGCTGGTCGTAACGCGAAGTTACTGGACGGCTTCTGACACTCCAGAGACGGCCTCGGCTACTCAGGGTGATCAAATCCGCTTGGCGGCCAGCTTTTCCATCCGCGGCCACCGCACGTTCGTGGCCCAGCCGAACCGCTCGAACGCCCAGATCACCCGAGCTGAGATATCCACCTGCCCCCGCAGCACCCCGTGCCGCGCACACGTCGGATCAGCGTGGTGGGAGTTGTGCCACGACTCGCCCATCGACAGCAGCGCCAGCGGCCAGAAGTTCGCCGCCTTGTCGCGGCTGGCAAACGGCCTCTCGCCGATCAGGTGACACACCGAGTTCACCGACCACGTCACGTGGTGCAGGAACGCGATCCGCACCAGGCCCGCCCAGAAGAACGCCGTCACGACGCCCCACCAGGACCACGAGATCAGGCCACCGAGCACCGCCGGCAGCGCCAGGCTCAGCGTGATCCACAGCCAGAAGTAGCGGTTCACCCAGCGCACGTCCGAGTCCGCCACCAGGTCCGGCGCGAAGCGGTCCGCGTTGGTCACCTCGCGGCCGAACATCCAGCCCATGTGCGCGTGCCAGAACCCGCGCAGCAGCGCCGACGGTGACGTGCCGAACAGCCACGGCGAGTGCGGGTCGCCTTCGCGGTCTGCGAACGCGTGGTGCCGCCGGTGGCTCGCCACCCAGAAGATCACCGAGCCCTGCACCGCCATGCTGCCCGCGATGGCCAGCACCACCCGCAGGGGCCGGGACGCCTTGAACGCGCCGTGGGTGAAGTAGCGGTGGAAGCCCACCGTCACCCCGAGCGTGGCGAACACGTAGAACGCCGCCGCGAGGATCAGGTCTATCCAGCTCATGCCCCAGCCCCACACCAGGGGGACCGCGACGAGCAGCGCCAGGAACGGCACCAGCAGGAAGGTCTTGAGCACGATCATCTCGCCGGTGCCGCGGCGGTGGGAGATCAGCGGCTTGGGCGCGGTGCGCGACGTCATGGCGCGAACAGTAGCTCACGAACCGGACACCCACGCCGACGCCGAGTTAAGCGGGCGTTGCCTTCAGGCTGCGGTGAGCTCCCGCGGCGCGGCGGTCAGCGACGTCACCGGGCCGCGGTCGCGGCTGCCCGTCCACAGCGTCGCCGTGGCGATGATGACCGCCATCGCGCCCAGGACGTGGAACGACACCATCGCCTCCGGCACGCCCAGCGCGTACTGCAGCGAACCGAGCGCCCCCTGCGCGACGGCGACCACCCAGACCGCCGTGTAGCGCTGCCAGAGGCTCTTCGGGGCGCCGACGCGCAGCAGCTGGAGGCCGAACACCGCGAGCAGCAGCAGGTAGAGCACCAGCAGGCCGCCGTGGACCTGGGCGAGCGCCTCGACCGGGGCGTCGAGGCGGTGGGTGTTGATGTCGCCACTGTGCGGGCCGGCGCCGGTCACCGTGGTGCCCGCCGCCAGCACCAGCCACATCACGACGGCGAGCAGGACCAGGATCGTGCGGCCGGCCGCCGGGACCAGCAGGCGCGGGGTCTCGTCGCCTTCGCGGAACGCGCGCAGCAGCAGCACCGCCAGCCAGACGAGCGGGGTCGTCGCGAGGAAGTGGATCGCGACCGTCCACCACTCCAGCTTCGCGAGCACGGTGAGACCGCCGACGACGGCCTGCAGCACCACGCCGCCGGGCATCGTCCAGGCCAGCTTGACCAGGCGCTTGCGCTCCGGGTGGTCGATCTGCACGCGCCACGCCGTGACGACCGCGACGGCGGCGATGACGATGACGACGCCGGTGAGCAGCCGGTTGCCGAACTCGATCCACTGGTTGAGCGCGTCGATGCCGGAGTCGTGCTTCGGGACGAGGCTGCCGGCCACGCACTGGGGCCAGGTCGGGCAGCCGAGCCCGGACCCGGTGACGCGCACGATGGACCCGGTGACGCCGATCAGCGCCTGCGCGAGGACCGCGGCGATCCCGACGGCCCGCTGCACGGCGGCGGAGGGAAACGGCAGGCGGGCGACGAGGCTGGTGAACGGCACGGCATCGATGGTAGAGCGCGCGGAAAACGTGCTTCCGGCAGGTCCGGACGCTCAGAGTGCGGGGATGGCCGCAAGGGACCTTGGTCCTGACGGCGGAATCGGCGGGCATCCGTTCACCGCCGTTTCTTCGGGTCGCGTCCCGCACCTTTCCCGCGCCCGCGCGACCGGTCCGGGAGGACGTCGTTTCGCGGGTTCCCGGCCAAGAACGTCGCCACCGCCACCAGGGCGTTCAGCAGCGCTGCCATGGCTGCGCCGGAAGTCAGGACCGCGACGGTGAGCGATTCGCCGTCCAGCCAAGCGATAAGGCAGGCTGCCGAACCCAGTGACACGACGGCCGCCCCGCCGAAGGTGACCAAGGTTCGTGCTCGTGCGGTGCGCGACGAAGATCGGTTCGACTTGGGCATCGGGGTACTTCCTTGTTCGCAAACGACGTAGGCGAACAACGATGGCAGCAAACGTAAGATCAGGTGAAAAATCCACCGTTACGGCGGTTTACAGTAGTTTTACAGCGTCTTACGGTGGGCCGTCACACCCTGTGGGGAGGTGGCCCATGACGCCGGAAGAGCTACTCGCGGCGACGCTCCGGAAGCTGCACCTCAAGGCGGGAAAACCGAGCACCCGGACGATCGCCGCCGCCGTCGGCGGGGTCAGCCACACGACGGTCAACGAAATGCTGCGGGGGTCCCGGGTCCCGGCTTGGACGCTCGTCGAGAAGGTCGGCCGCTTCCTGGAGGGTGACGAGGCCGAGCTGCGAGCGCTGTGGATGGCGACGCAGAAGACACCGCTCCCGCGCGGGGAAGCGCACAACGACCTCTGGGACCCGGTGTACCTGGACCGCCTGGTCATCACCTCGTTCGTCAGCGGGAAGGGAACCCGGGAGGTCCGGACCGCCGAGCGGTGGATCAGGGCCACGAGCGACGGGGTCGACCGCTTCCGCGTCCGGGCGGCGGCGCTCCAGGGGATCTCTCACGCCGGAAGCGGCCGGGTCAACGTCGAGCCGTACCTCAACTGCACGATCGGCAAGGTCAAGCCCGTCAAGATCTCGGAAGAAGGCGACGCGTTGCTCGTCGACGTGCTGCTGGCCGTTCCGCTCGACGAAGGGGAGTACGGGTTCTTCGCCACCAGGAGCCGCTACGAACACCCCGCTCGCTTCACCAGCTACACCGAAACCACGATCACCTGCCAAGGAGCCCGGGAAGTGTTGGTCAGGGTGCAGTTCTCGAGCGACAGTGTGCCCTCGAAGTGCTGGCGCTACGTGGGATCATCCGAGATCGACATGCAGGAAGAGCCGCCGGCGGGCTCGCGGCGGATCCTGACGGTTTCGTCGTCGAGGTACGTCGACCTGAACGCCCGTAGCCTGCCGCCGGGGGCGCGGGTCGGGGTGGCTTGGAAGTGGGACCCGAAGACCGTGCCCGGACTGGTCGTCAGGTGAGCTTCGTCGTCCGCGAAGCCACCGCTCCGGCGACCACCGCCCACACCGCCAGAACGAGCATGGGGCCGGGCGCGAAAGCACCATCCACCAAAGCGGCGCGCATCCCCTCCGCCAGCGCCCCCGACGGCAGCAGCTCCACCACCCGAGCCAGCCCCGAAGGCAGTGACGACGGCGCCAGCAGGATCCCGCCCGCCAGCAGCAGCACGAACCACACGATGTTCGCCAGCGCCAGCACTGCCTCGGCCCGCAACGCCCCGCCCAGCAGCACACCCAGCGCCCCGAAGGCGAGCGTCCCCAAAACGAGCAGAACCACAGCCGACAGAAGACCCGAAAGCGAAGGCGACCACCCCAGGAAAGCCGCCACCACGCCGATGATCACCGACTGCAGGGCCACCACCACCAGCGCCGCCGCGAGCCGGCCCGCCACCAGCAGCCACCGCGGCAACGCCGTCGCCGACAAGCGCTTCAGCACGCCGTAACGCCGGTCGAAGCCCAACGCGATCGCCTGGCCGGTGAACGCCGACGACATCACCGCCAGCGCCAGGATCCGGGGCGTGATCCAGTCCACGCGCGGGACCGAACCCAGCGAAGACGCCGGCAGGATGTCCAACAGGGACAGCCCGATCAGCAGCGCCAGCGGGATCAGGAGCGTCAGCAGGACCTGCTCGCCGTGGCGCAACGTGAGACCGACCTCGATGCGCGCGTGCGTGCGCAACATGCGGCCCAGCGATCCCCGTCCGGGCGCCGGGGTGAACGTCCCAGGAGCAAAAGTCATGCCCGCAGCTCCCGTCCGGTCAGCTCCAGGAAGACCTCTTCCAGGGTCCGCTTGCCCACCTGCAGCTCCTCCGGCAGCACGCCCTGCTGGGCGCACCACGCCGTCACCGTCGACACCACCTGGGGGTCGACCGAGCCCACCACCACGTACGTGCCCGGCGCCGACTCGCGCACCGCGTAGCCCTCCGGCAGCGCCGCGGTCAGCAGGGCCGTGTCGAGCCGGGTGCGGGCCTTGAACCGCAGGCCCGCGCTGCCCGTCTCGTCCATCGTCAGCGACTGCGGCGCGCCGGACACGACGACCTTGCCGTGGTCCATGATCACCACCGTGTCGGCCAGCGCCTCGGCCTCCTCCATCAGGTGCGTGGTCAGCAGCACCGAGACGCCGTCGGCGCGCAGCGCGCCCAGCAGGTCCCACACCAGGCGGCGGGCCTGCGGGTCCATGCCCGCCGTCGGCTCGTCGAGGAACACCAGCTCCGGGCGCCCGACCAGGGCGCACGCCAGCGAAAGCCGCTGCTGCTGCCCGCCGGAGAGGCGCTTGAACGGCGTCCGGCGCACCGAAGCCAGCCCGAGGACCTCCAGCAGCCACGCCGGGTCGAGCGGGGCCGCCGCGCACGACGCCACCAGGCGGAGCATCTCGTCCGCCCGGACGCCCGGGTACGCGCCGCCGCCCTGGGGCATGATCCCGACGCGGGGACGCAGCGCCGAAGACTCGCGGACCGGGTCGAGGCCGAGGACCCGCACCGAACCGGCGTCAGCGCGGAGGAAGCCCTCGCAGAGCTCGACGGTGGTGGTCTTGCCGGCCCCGTTCGGGCCGAGCAGGGCGAGCAGGCTGCCGCGCTCCATCCGCAGGTCGAGGCCGTCGACCGCGCGGGTGGAGCCGTAGCTTTTGACCAGCCCGGTGATCTCGACGGCAGGGGCACTCACATCGGGTCACGATACGGCGTCGACCGGCTCGGGCAGCCGCGGGGACGGCTTGGCGAGCAACACCGGGGCGAGCCGCCGCACGATCAGCATCCCGCCGCCGCAGACGACGATCGCCGCGACGTAGGCGAACGGCAGCACGTACGGGCGGCCGTCGAAGGTGCTGCCGGTCGGCGGGAGCAGGAACGGCAAGGCCGCGCTGATCACCGTCGCGGCGACGCGGAACCTCGACGTCCCGGCCGCGGCGGCCAGCGGGATCACGGCCCAGAGCACGTACCAGGGCTGCAGGTTGATCTGCAGGATCATCACCGCTCCCATGGAGACGCCGAGCCCGATGATCGGCCGGTAGCGCCACTTGAAGCTGTCCCAGAGGAACTTGAAGGTGATCCCGACGGCGACCAGGTAGCCCAGCGCGCCGAGGATCGGGACCAGCGCGTTCGTGTGGTTGCCGAGCCCGAGCGCGATGCCGAGGACGCCGGAGAGGTTGGCCAGCTCGGCGGTGGGGGAGATCCAGGAGCGGACCAGGCCGGGGGTGTTGAACGTCGCCCCGAACCAGCCGAAGCCGAGGCCGGTGCCGAAGCAGACGGCCACCAGGACCACGCCGAACCACAGCGCCATCGGCACGCCGGCCACGAACAGGTCCTTGAGCCTGCCGTGCCAGCGCCGCGCCACCATCACCGCGAAGAACGGCAGCGCGAACACCGCGGGCAGCTTCACCGCGACGCCGAGGGTGATGATCGCGACGCCGAGCCCGATGTACAGCAGTTCGCCGCGGGCCAGCGGGGGTGGCGTGTCGCCCTTCACCCGGATCGGCAGCCGCCGGATGCCGATCTCCAGCCCGGCCAGCATCAGGCCGACGGCGAGCGAGTCGTTGTGGGCGCCGGCGACGAAGTGGAAGATCAGCAGCGGGTTCAGGGCGCCGAGCCACAGCGCGGTCGCGGGCTGGACGCCGAAGCGGCGGGCCAGCCGCGGCAGCGCCCAGACGATGAGCACCACCCCGGCGAGCGCGAGCAGCCGCTGCAGCAGCACGCCGACCGCGATGCTGTTGCCCGCCAAGGGCGCCAGCCAGCCGCCGAGGCGCAGCACCAGCGGCCCGTACGGCGCCGGCGTCTCGCGCCACATGTTCGACACGCCCGCGGTGAACGGGTCGGCGACGCCGAGCGCCTGCGCCGGGCCGAGGACGTACGGGTCCATCCCGCGGTGCACGATCTCGCTCTGCGCCAGGTAGCTGTAGACGTCGCGGGAGAACAGCGGCGGGATGACCAGCAGCGGCAGCACCCACAGCGCGGTGGTGCGCGCGAGCTGGCCCTGCGACGCCAGCCGCTCCCGGCTGGGCTGGGCGAACCGGCCGAGCATCAGCCAGCTCAGCACCAGGATGCCCATCCCGGAGATGGCGATGGCCAGCGACACCGTCGGGATCCGGGTGAACAGCCGCAGCACCGGGATCTCCTGCACCGGGTTGATCACCGGGGCGGCGCCGGCGCCGAGGGAGCCGAGCGCGAGGAACAGCGACCCGACCGTGCCGAAGCGGCGGACGACGTTCAGCCCGCGCTGCTCGTCGGCCTCCAGGGGGAGCGGTTCGCGGGGGCGGACGGGCGAGAGCGTCACCGGGTGGGCACTGCCGGTTTCGAGCCGTGCCACTTGCTGCTCCTGTTCGCCCACTGCCACGCGTGCAGGGTATCGGCCCCCCTGGCGAGTGAGTCGGGTCACTGCCGGACACCCCGCCTTTGCGGGTCACCCGGAAATAAGACACACTTGTGTTGTGAAAAAGACGGAGGCGGGTGACCAGGCGGGCGGCGACATGCCCCGCGCCGCACACCCGCACGTCCCGTCGCAGGTCAGCGCGGAGGGCAAGACCCGCCACGAGGTCGCCCGGCTGCTGCTGGAACAGGGTCCCATGACCGCCGTCGTGGTCGCCGAGCAGCTCGGGATCAGCCCCACCGCCGTCCGGCGGCACCTGGACGCGTTGCTCGCGGACGGCGAAGCCGAGACGCGGGACGCGCCGCGCCGTGGACCCCGAGGTCGGGGTCGTCCGGCCAAGCTCTTCCTGCTCACCGAGCCGGGCCGCGCCCGCTTCGGGCACGCCTACGACGACCTGGCCGTCTCCGCCATCCGCTTCCTGGCCGAGCACGCCGGGGAGGACGCCGTCCGCGCCTTCGCCGAGCGGCGCATCGAGAAGCTCGTCGGCCCGCACCGCTCGGCGATCACCGAACCGGGTGAGCCGGCGGCGCGCGCGGAGGCCCTCGCGGCCGCGCTGAGCAGGGAAGGCTACGCTGCGTCGACCCGCCAGGTCGGTGCCCCGGCACCAGGACAGAACGTGGGCGCGCAGCTCTGCCAGCACCACTGTCCGGTCGCGCACGTCGCCGCGGAGTTCCCGCAGCTGTGCGAGGCCGAGACGGAGGCGTTCGCGAAGCTGCTGGGCACCCACGTCCAGCGGCTGGCGACCATCGCACGCGGGGACTCCGCGTGCACCACCCACGTACCCGTCACGGCGGGTCAGCCGGCCCATCCCGAGCCGGCCAGAACGGTGTCCCCCGAGGGGCACACAGCACGGATCCCGAATGGAGGGAAACCCGCATGACTGCCGCTGCCGAGCAGCGCACTCCCACCACCGCGCCACTGAGCCAGGAAGAGACCATCGAGTCCCTTGGCAAGTACGCGTTCGGCTGGGCGGACTCCGACGAGGCGGGCGCCAGCGCCCGTCGCGGGCTGAACGAGGACGTCGTCACCGACATCTCCTCGAAGAAGTCCGAGCCGGAGTGGATGCGCGAAGCGCGACTGAAGGCGCTCAGGCTCTTCGAGAAGAAGCCCATGCCCAACTGGGGGGCCGACCTCTCCGGGATCGACTTCGACAACATCAAGTACTTCGTGCGGTCCACGGAGAAGCAGGCCACCTCCTGGGAGGAACTGCCCGAGGACATCAAGAACACGTACGACAAGCTCGGCATCCCCGAGGCGGAGAAGCAGCGCCTCGTGGCCGGCGTCGCCGCGCAGTACGAGTCCGAGGTCGTCTACCACCAGATCCGCGAGGACCTGGAGGAGCAGGGCGTCCTGTTCCTGGACACCGACTCCGCGCTCAAGGAGCACCCGGAGCTGTTCCAGGAGTACTTCGGCTCGGTCATCCCGGCCGGCGACAACAAGTTCTCCGCGCTGAACACGGCGGTGTGGTCCGGCGGCTCGTTCATCTACGTGCCGAAGGGCGTGCACGTCGAAATCCCGCTGCAGGCCTACTTCCGGATCAACACCGAGAACATGGGCCAGTTCGAGCGCACCCTGATCATCGTCGACGAAGGTGCGTACGTGCACTACGTCGAGGGTTGCACGGCGCCGATCTACCAGTCCGACTCGCTGCACTCGGCGGTCGTGGAGATCATCGTCAAGAAGGGCGCCCGCTGCCGCTACACGACCATCCAGAACTGGTCGAACAACGTCTACAACCTGGTCACCAAGCGCGCCAAGTGCGAAGAGGGCGCGACCATGGAATGGATCGACGGCAACATCGGTTCCAAGGTGACGATGAAGTACCCGTCGGTGTTCCTCATGGGCGAGCACGCCAAGGGCGAGGTCCTGTCGGTCGCGTTCGCGGGCGAGGGCCAGCACCAGGACGCGGGCGCCAAGATGGAGCACCTCGCGCCGTATACCTCTTCGACCATCGTGTCGAAGTCGGTGGCGCGCGGCGGCGGCCGGACGTCCTACCGCGGCCTGGTCAAGGTCGCGAAGCGGGCGCACCACTCGCGCTCCAGCGTGGTCTGCGACGCGCTGCTGGTGGACACCATCTCGCGCTCGGACACGTACCCGTACGTGGACATCCGCAACGACGAGGTGTCCATGGGCCACGAGGCCACGGTGTCCAAGGTCAGCGAGGACCAGCTGTTCTACCTGATGTCGCGCGGGCTCGACGAGGCCGAGGCGATGGCGATGATCGTGCGCGGCTTCGTGGAGCCGATCGCCCGTGAGCTGCCGATGGAGTACGCGCTCGAGCTGAACCGCCTGATCGAGCTCCAGATGGAAGGGTCCGTCGGCTAGTCATGTCGGTCACTGAGAACAACGTTTCCGAGGCTCTTCGCGAGGGGGCGGTCATTCCGGCCGCCTCCCGCGCGGAGCGCTTCACCTCCTACGACGTCGAGGCCTTCGAGGTCCCCGGCGGTCGTGAGGAGAACTGGCGCTTCACGCCGATGAAGCGCCTCCGCGGCCTGCACAACGGCACCGCCGCCGCCACCGGCGAGATCACCCTCGACGCCGAAGCCGCACCCGAGCTGAAGATCGAGTCGGTCGGCCGGGACGACGAGCGGCTGGGCGCCGCGGGTGTCCCGAGCGACCGGATCGCCGCGCAGGCGTACTCGGCGTTCACCAAGGCCACCGTCGTGACGGTGCCGAAGGAGACGAAGGCGTCGAAGCCGTCCGTGCTGCGGATCCACGGCCCGGGCGAGGGCGAGGTCGCCTACGGGCACCTCCAGGTCCGCGCCGAGGCCTTCGCCGAGGCCGTGATCGTGCTCGACCACGTCGGCTCCGGCACCTACGCCGACAACGTCGAGTTCGTCATCGGCGACGGCGCCAAGGTCACCGTGGTCAGCGTCCAGGACTGGGCCGACGACGCGGTGCACGTCTCCGAGCAGCACCTGAAGCTGGGCCGCGACGCCGCGCTGCGGCACACCGTGATCACCCTGGGCGGTGACCTGGTCCGCATCTCGCCGACGGCGACGTTCGCGGACAAGGGCGGCGACGTCGAGATGCTCGGCGTCTACTTCGCCGACGCCGGCCAGCACCAGGAGCACCGCCTCTTCGTCGACCACGCGGTGCCGAACTGCAAGTCGCGCGTGATGTACAAGGGCGCGCTGCAGGGCGAAGACGCGCACACGGTGTGGATCGGCGACGTCCTGATCCGCGCCGCGGCCGAGGCCACCGACACCTACGAGCTCAACCGCAACCTGGTGCTCACCCCCGGGGCGCGCGCGGACTCGGTGCCGAACCTCGAGATCGAGACCGGCGAGATCGAAGGTGCCGGCCACGCGAGCGCGACGGGAAGGTTCGACGACGAGCAGTTGTTCTACCTGCAGTCGCGCGGGATCGCCGAAGAAGCCGCGCGGCGCCTGGTCGTGCGCGGGTTCTTCCACGAGATCCTCGTCAAGATCGACGTCCCCGAGGTGCGCGAGCGCCTCGAAGCCGCGATCGAAGCCGAACTCGAAGCCGTCGGTGCCTGACCGCCCTCTCTGACTTAGGAAACGAAGAAATGGCTACCCTGGAAATCAAGGACCTCCACGCCTCGGTCACGACCGACGAGGGCGCCAAGGAGATCCTCAAGGGCGTCAACCTGACCATCAAGTCGGGCGAGACGCACGCGATCATGGGCCCCAACGGCTCGGGCAAGTCCACGCTGTCCTACGCCATCGCCGGGCACCCGAAGTACGAAGTCACCTCGGGCGAGGTGCTCCTCGACGGCGAGAACGTCCTCGAGATGAGCGTCGACGAGCGCGCCCGCGCGGGCCTGTTCCTCGCGATGCAGTACCCGGTCGAGGTGCCGGGCGTGTCCATGTCCAACTTCCTCCGCACCGCGGCCACCGCGGTCCGTGGCGAGGCCCCCAAGCTGCGCCACTGGGTCAAGGAGGTCAAGGAGGAGATGGGCAAGCTCGAGATCTCGCAGGAGTTCGCCGAGCGCTCGGTCAACGAGGGCTTCTCCGGCGGCGAGAAGAAGCGTCACGAGATCCTGCAGCTGGCGCTGCTCAAGCCGAAGTTCGCCATCCTCGACGAGACCGACTCCGGTCTCGACGTCGACGCCCTGCGCGTCGTGTCCGAGGGTGTGAACAACTACAAGGCTTCGAGCGAGGTCGGCGTCATGCTGATCACGCACTACACCCGGATCCTGCGGCACATCACGCCGGACTTCGTGCACGTCTTCGCCGGTGGCCGCATCGTCGAGTCGGGCGGCAAGGAACTGGCGGACGAGCTGGAGGAGAACGGCTACGTCAAGTACGTCGGCAAGCCCGAGCCGGCCGCTCTCTGACGCTTTTCCCAGTACGACACCGAGAACGAGAGGAGTCGGCCCGATGACCACCACCTCGGCCAGCTCTGTGCCACTCGACGTGGCGGCCCTCCGGGCCGACTTCCCCATCCTGTCGCGCACCGTTCGTGACGGGAAACCCTTGGTGTACCTGGACTCGGGGGCGACCTCGCAACGCCCGACCGCGGTGTTCGAGGCCGAGCGCGAGTACGTCTTCACGTCGAACGCCGCCGTGCACCGCGGTGCGCACCAGCTGTCCGAAGAGGCGACCGACGCCTACGAGTCCGCGCGGGCGAAGATCGCCGAGTTCGTCGGCGCCGACCCCGAAGAGCTGGTGTTCACCAAGAACGCCACCGAGGGCATCAACCTCGTCGCGTACTCGATGAGCAACGCCGCCACCGCCGGTCCCGAGGCCGCGCGGTTCGTGGTCGGCCCGGGTGACGAGATCGTCGTCACCGAGATGGAGCACCACGCGAACCTCGTGCCGTGGCAGCAGCTGTGCCAGCGCACCGGGGCGACGCTGAAGTGGTTCAAGGTGACGCCCGGGGGCAGGCTCGACCTGTCCGATGTGGATGAACTGATCACGCCGCGCACCAAGGTGGTCGCGTTCGCGCACCAGTCGAACGTGCTCGGCACGGTCAACCCGGTCTCGCTGCTGGTCGAGAAGGCCAAGGCGGCCGGCGCGCTCACCGTGCTCGACGCCTGCCAGTCGGTGCCGCACTTCGCCGTCGACTTCCACGCGCTGGGCGTCGACTTCGCGGTGTTCTCCGGGCACAAGATGCTCGGCCCGTCCGGCATCGGCGTGCTGTACGGCCGCACCGAGCTGCTCGAAGCGATGCCGCCGTTCCTCACCGGCGGGTCGATGATCGAGATGGTCCGCATGGAGGGCTCGACCTTCGCGCCGCCGCCGCAGCGGTTCGAGGCGGGCGTGCCGATGACGTCGCAGGCCATCGGCCTCGGCGCGGCCGTCGACTACCTCTCGGCCATCGGCATGGACCGCGTCGCCGCGCACGAACACCAGCTCGCCGCGGCCGCGATCGAGGGCATCGGCGCGATCCCCGGCGTCCGGATCATCGGGCCGACGGACCTCGAGGACCGCGGCGCGACCGTGTCGTTCGTGATCGACGGCGTGCACCCGCACGACGCCGGCCAGGTGCTCGACAGCCTCGGCATCGCCGTCCGCGTCGGCCACCACTGCGCGTGGCCGCTGCACCGCGCCTGCAACGCGCAGGCGACCGTGCGCGCGTCGTTCTACCTCTACAACGACCTGTCCGAAGTGGACGCCCTGGTGGCCGGGATCCGCGAGGCGCAGAAGTTCTTCGGGGTGGGGCAGTGAACCTGGAGAGCATGTACCAGGAGATCATCCTGGACCACTACAAGCACCCGCACGGGCGCGGCCTGCGCGACCCGTTCGACGCCGAGTCGTTCCAGGTCAACCCGACCTGCGGCGACGAGGTGACGCTGCGGGTGAAGATCGACGACGGGAAGGTCGCCGACGTCTCCTACGACGGCCAGGGCTGCTCGATCAGCCAGGCTTCGACGTCGGTCTTGACGGATCTCGTCGTCGGCCACACGCTGGAGGAGGCGTTCACCACCATGGACGCCTTCGTGGAACTGATGCAGGGCAAAGGAAAGGTCGAGCCCGACGAGGACGTGCTGGAGGACGGGGTCGCCTTCGCGGGCGTCGCCAAGTACCCGGCCCGCGTGAAGTGCGCCCTCCTCGGCTGGATGGCTTTCAAGGACGCCGTCGCCCGGACGAGCAGTGGAGATGGACAGGCATGACCGAAGACACCGCCACGCGTGAGGGGCGCACCGCCGCCGACCTCGACGCCGAGACCACCGCGAAGCAGGACCTCGACCTCGCCAAGATCGAGGACGTCGAGGAGGCCATGCGCGACGTCGTCGACCCGGAGCTCGGCATCAACGTGGTCGACCTCGGCCTGGTCTACGACATCCGCGTCGAACCGGACAACACGGCGACCCTGGACATGACGCTGACGTCCGCGGCCTGCCCGCTGACCGACGTCATCGAAGACCAGACGTCGGCGGCGCTGACGTCCGGCGGGCTGGTCAAGGACTTCCGGATCAACTGGGTCTGGATGCCGCCGTGGGGCCCGGAGAAGATCACCGAGGACGGCCGCGAGCAGCTGCGCGCCCTCGGCTTCACCGTCTGAGTTCTCCTTCGTCGAGCGGGTCACCCTCCGGGGTGGCCCGCTTTGCGTATAACGGCCTATACCGCGCCTGGAGCGGGCCCGGGTTAGCATCCCGGGGTGATCCTGCGGTCGATCCTCCTGTTCCTGGCCGCGGCCGGCTGCGAAATCGGTGGCGCCTGGCTGATCTGGCAGGGCATCCGCGAGCACCGCGGCTGGCTCTGGATCGGCGGCGGCATCGTGGCGCTGGGCGTGTACGGCTTCGTGGCCACCCTCCAGCCCGACGCCCACTTCGGCCGCATCCTCGCCGCGTACGGCGGGGTGTTCGTCGCCGGTTCGCTGGCCTGGGGGATGGTTGCGGACGGTTACCGCCCTGATCGGTACGACGTGCTCGGTGCGCTGCTCTGCCTGGCCGGGGTCGCGGTGATCATGTACGCGCCGCGCACGGGGTGACGACGCAGGTGAGGGGGCGATAGATCGTCGTGACCGAACTCGCCGTCCCGCCCGCGCCGCCGGAACCGCGGCGGTCTCCCGCGCTCGCGGTCTGGGTCGCCGTGGCCCTGCTCGGCCTCGGCGCCGCCATATATGGCGGGGGCACGGCCGTCGCCGCCTACCGGGCCTATCGGGTGCCGGGCCCGGTGATGAGCCCCGCGTTGAAGCCGGGTGGCCAGGCCGTCGTGCGCACGTCCGGCGGCGAGGAAGTCCACCGCGGGGACGTGGTCATGTTCGACCGCGGCGCGTTCGCCCACCCGGACTCCTCCGGGCTCGCGGCACTGCGCGTGGTCGCGGTCGGCGGCGACATCGTCGCCTGCTGCACCGCAGGGCGGCTTTCGGTCGACGGCAAGCCGATCACCGAGGACTACCTGGCCCAGGACGAGTACGCGCACGACGCGGCCGCCACCACGCCGTACCTCGTGCGTCTGCACGAGGGCGAGCTGTTCCTGCTCGGGGACGAGCGCGGCCGCGCCCGCGACTCGCGCTTCTTGGGTTTGGTGCCGGTTTCCGCGGTCACCGGGTTCGTGGCCGGCACCAGAGGCCTGTTCCACCCGGCGCCCTTGGCGCGCCCGACCGCGTTCACCGACGCGGGTTTGCCCGGCGCGCCGTTCGAAGATGCCACGTACCCCGCGTTGCGTTGGTGGCTGGTCACGGGCGTGGGCGTGCTCGCCGCCGGAATCATCGGGCTGATCGTGACGCTCGTCCGGACCGCCGGAAGACGACGAAACGCAGCCGCAGTCCCACCAACGCACTGATCGACGGCAGGGTGCAAGCCTTCCCGCGGGGGAACGACTTTCGGCCGTGGCCGCCCCGGTGGTGGCCTTCTAACCTGATCGCGCGAACCACGGTGAAGTGCTCTCTGAATCGGACGAAGGAGACACGATGAACGGACGCGTGCTCGGCCGGGTGGCCGCCCTGGCCATCGCGGCCCCGCTGGCCCTGGGCTTGTCGACCGCCCCGGCCGCTTCGGCGGCGGCGGTCACGACGCTGTACTACAGCTCCTCGGGCGCGCCGGACTACCTGGCCCAGATCGACCAGGGCGCGGCGAACTGGAACGCGGCGGTCACCGACGTGAAGCTGGTCAAGCGGAGCACGGGCGCGACGATCGTGTTCCACGAGGTGCACAGCGGCGGGTCGTACACGAACACGAACGGCCACGGCCGCGGGCAGATCTACCTGGACACGAGCCAGGTGGCGGAGGGCTACGACCCGACCCGCATCGCGGCGCACGAGCTGGGGCACAACCTCGGGCTGCCGGACCACTACAGCGGGCCGTGCACGGAGCTGATGTCGGGCCACGGCCCGGGAACGGCGTGCAAGAACGCCAAGCCGTCGGCGGCCGAGGCGGCGAAGGTGCAGTCGTTGTGGGTCAACGGGTTGGTGGCCCAGGCGGAAAGCCGCGCGGTGGCTTACTGATCGGTTCTCGGGTGGCCTTCGATCCGGAGGCCACCCTTTGCCGGGTAGCCGTGACCTGCAGCGCCCACATGGCATTGCGACCCGGGCTTCGTGGCACCCTCGTGCCGGTTCGGGCAGCATGGCCGCATGACTGCCGCCTACGACGACTTCGCCGGAGCGTACACGGCCGAGAACGAATCCAGCCTGATGAACGCCTACTACGAGCGGCCCGCCACCCTCGCGCTCGCCGGCGACGTGGCCGGACGCCGGATTCTCGACGCCGGCTGCGGCTCGGGCCCGCTGTTCGCGGCGCTGCGGGAGAAGGGCGCCGTCGTCACCGGGATCGACGAGAGCGCCGGAATGCTGGAGCACGCGAGAACGCGGCTCGGCGAGGACGCGGACCTGCGGGTCGCCGATCTGGCGGACCCGCTGCCGTTCGCCGACGGGGAATTCGACGACGTGGTGGCGTCCCTGGTGCTGCACTACCTGCGCGACTGGGGCCCGGTGCTCGCCGAATTCCGGCGCGTGCTGAAGCCCGGCGGCCGGCTCATCGCCTCGGTCAACCACCCGATGATGGTCAACCTCACGCACCGCCACGAGGGGCCCCGGCCGGACTACTTCGAGGCCTACACCTGGACCGACGAGTTCGAGCTGCACGGCCGCAAGGCGCGGATGACGTTCTGGAACAAGCCGCTGCACGCGATGACCGACGCCTTCACCGCGGCGGGCTTCCGGATCGCGGTGATCAGCGAACCGCACCCGGTGCCGGCCGCGCGGGAGCTGTTCCCCGGCGACTTCGAAATCCTCGACACCTTCCCGAGCTTCCTGTTCTTCGTGGTGGAAGCCGGGTAGGAGTCAGTCGAGGCAGAACTCGTTGCCCTCGATGTCCTGCATGTTCTGGCACGATTCGTTTTCCTCGTCGGCGAGCAGGAGCTGCCCGCGGACCGCGCCGAGCTTCTCCAGCCGCGCACACTCGGCCTCGAGCGCCGCCAGCCGCTCTTCGCCGACGAGCCCGGTGCCGACCCGGACGTCGAGGTGCACGCGGTTCTTGACGACCTTGCCTTCGGGCACGCGCTGGAAGTACAGCCGTGGGCCCACGCCCGTGGGGTCGGCGCAGGCGACTCCGCTGCTGTGGAGTTCGTACCCGAGCACCTCGCACCAGAACCGGGCCACCCGCTCGGGATCCGCGCAGTCGAAGGTGACCTGGACCTGCCTGACCGGCGTCATGAGGCCCACCCTAGATGGTTGATTCCGTGAAGTTGGTGTTAGTGGTCGTAGGCGATGAGTGAGCGTTTGCTGGTCAGGCCGGTGTGGTCCAGTTGTGCCAGATGGCCGCAGCCATGGCCAGCAAGCGCTGCGCGACCCTGGTGAACACCCCTGCCGGGGTGCGTCCGCCGTGGGCTTCGAGGTCGAGCTGGCCTTTGAGGGTCTGGTTGACCGACTCGATCCGCTGACGGATACCACCGAGGTCACCGTTGCGGTAGGTCTCGTCGCGGCGGTCGGGGCGCAGCAGCTTCAGGCCCATCGCCTCGGTCAGCTGCTTGAACTCCTTGCCGGCGAACCCCTTGTCCGCCAACAGAATCTGGCCGTGCCGGATGAGGTGCTGGTTGTCCTCGAGCAGGGCGGCCAGCACCTCGCGTTCACCGAGTTTCGGGTTGGCCAGGCACCACATGACCGGCATCCCGTCACCGGTGCAGACGAGGTAGAGCTTCAGGCCCCAGTACCACCGGGAGTGCGACGCACAGTAGCCGTAGCTGGCGTGCCCGGCCAGGTCGGAACGCTTCACCGTCTCCCGCGACATGCCGCAGGGAACCGCGGTGGCGTCAGTGATCCACAGGTCGTCGAACCACGACGGACAGCTCGCAGCCAGCGTGAGGATCGCCCTGCACAGCAGCGGTTGCGCGGCTTTCAACCGTTTGTGGTAGCCGGACTGGGTCAGCATCGCCGGGAACATCGCGCGCCACCCGGCGTCGGCGTGGATGTGCCGGATCCAGCGCCGCTCGCTGTCGTAGCGTTGCAGCACCTGCGCCACCGCCATTGTGATCAGCTCACTGTCAGTCAGCTCCGGTCGCCGGCCACGGCCAGCACGGGGCGGCACCACGTGGTCGTCGATCAGCACGTAGAGTGCGGTCAGGAGGGTGTTCAGTTCTTTCGTCACGGTTTGATCTTGGACACCCTCCTCCCACGACCGCACGGCGGCTCCCTTCACGTGATCTTCACGGAATCACTCATCTAGGGGGCGTGTGCAACAGAATTCAGCCGAGGTCGTCGAGCAGGGCCTGGATCGCCGCCGCCATCGCCGCCGGGTCGCCGTCGCCCGGGCGCAGCACCAGATCGGGCGACGCAGGGCGCTCGTAGGGAGCGTCGATGCCGGTGAACCCGGTGATCTCCCCGGCGCGCGCCTTCGCGTACATGCCCTTCGGGTCGCGCGCCTCGCACACCTCCAGCGGCGTGTCGACGAACACCTCCACGAACGGCAGCCCGTCGTGGGTGGCGCGAGCCTTGGCGCGGTCCGCCGCGTACGGGCTGATCAGCGACGCGATCGCGACCACGCCCGCGTCCGCGAACAGCCGCGCCACCTCCGCCACCCGCCGGACGTTCTCCGCCCGGTCCTCCGGGCTGAACCCCAGGCCGGCGTTGAGCCCGTGGCGCAGGTTGTCGCCGTCGAGCAGGTACGCCGGGCGGCCCGCCGCGACCAGCCGGCGTTCCAGCTCGACCGCCACCGACGACTTGCCCGACGCCGAGAGCCCGGTGAGCCACACCGTCGCGCCGCGGGTCGGGCGGTCCTCGCGGCGCACCGCCGCCGTGTGCCAGACCACCGGGGAGGCGACCGCGCCGGTGATCATGCCCGCGGCGACCGTGTCGCCGGTGTGCTCGTCGACCAGCAGGAAGCCGCCGGTGGCCCGGTTGCGGCGGTAGGGGTCGAACAGCAGCGGCGAGCGCGTGCGCAGCCGGATGCGGCCGATGTCGTTCAAGGACAGCGCTTCCGCCGTCTCGTCGCGGTGCAGCGTGGTGACGTCGAGGCGGTATTCCAGCCGCTCCACCGTGCCCCGCGTCTCGGTGGTCGTGTGCCGCACCGCGTAGGTCGCGCCCGGTGTCAGGGCGGCGCGCTCGGAGAACCAGCAGACCAGGGCGTCGACCTCGCGGGCCGATTCCGCGCGGTTGCCGGGGCGGCACAGCATGGCCCCGCGACCCAGGTCGAGGTCGTCGGCCAGCTCCACCGCCACCGCCTGCCCGGTGAACGCCTCTTCGAGGGGCTGCCCGCCCGGGCCCCAGACCGCGCGCACCTTCGACGTGAAGCCCGACGGCAGCGCCACGACCTCGTCGCCCGGCTTGAACACCCCGCCGGCGATGGTGCCCGCGTAGCCGCGGAAGTCCGACCGGCGGATCACGTACTGCACCGGGAACCGGGCGTCGATCAGGTTGCGGTCGGAGGCGACGTGCACCTCTTCCAGCTGGTGCAGCAGCGAAGTGCCCTCGTACCACGGCATGCTCGCGCTGCGGTGGACCACGTTGTCGCCGTGCAGCGCCGAGACCGGGACGAACGTCAGGTCGGCGACGTCGAGCTTCATCGCGAACCGGCGGAAGTCCTCGCGGATCTCGTCGAACCGTTCCTGGGACCACTCGACGAGGTCCATCTTGTTCACGCACACCACGAGGTGCCCGATCCCCAGCAGCGAGGCGAGGAACGCGTGCCGCCGCGACTGCTCGAGGACGCCTTTGCGCGCGTCGACCAGGATCAGCGCGAGGTCGGCGGTGGACGCGCCGGTCACCATGTTCCGCGTGTACTGCAGATGCCCCGGCGTGTCCGCGATGATGAACTTCCGCCGCGGCGTGGCGAAGTAGCGGTGGGCGACGTCGATGGTGATGCCCTGCTCGCGCTCGGCGCGCAGGCCGTCGGTGAGCAGCGCGAGGTCCGGGTAATCCTCGCCGCGGTCGCGGCTGGCGCGTTCGACGGCGGCGAGCTGGTCGGTGAAGATCGCCTTCGAATCGAACAGCAGCCGCCCGATCAACGTCGACTTGCCGTCGTCGACGCTCCCGGCGGTGGCGATCCGCAGCAGCTGCATCAGAAGTAACCCTCTCGCTTGCGGTCTTCCATGCCGGCTTCGGAAATCCGGTCGTCGGCGCGGGTGGCGCCGCGCTCGGTGACGCGGGTGGCGGCCACCTCGGCGACCACTTCGGACGGCGTCGTCGCCGAGGACTCGACGCAGCCGGTGCAGGTGGCGTCGCCGACGGTCCGGAAGCGCACGGTCGCCTCGTACGGCGTCTCGCCGTCCACAAGGGACAGGAAGCGGGTGGCCGCCAGCAGCATGCCGTCGCGCTGGACCACCGGGCGCTTGTGCGCGTAGTACAGCGGCGGCAGCGCGATCCGCTCGTCGCGGATGTACTGCCAGATGTCCAGCTCGGTCCAGTTCGACAGCGGGAAGACGCGGATGTGCTCGCCGCGGCGGTGGCGTCCGTTGTAGAGGTTCCACAGCTCCGGGCGCTGCGCCCGCGGGTTCCACTGGCCGTGTTCGTCGCGGAAGCTGAACACGCGCTCCTTCGCCCGGGCCTTCTCCTCGTCGCGGCGGGCGCCGCCGAACACGGCGTCGAAGCCGCCCTCGCGGATCGCCCGCAGCAGCGTCACCGTCTGCAGCCGGTTGCGGCTGGCGCCCGGCCCGGTCTCCTCGACCACGCGGCCGGCGTCGATGTCGTCCTGCACACTGGCGACCTCGAGACGCAGGCCGAGGGCGGCGACGGTCTCGTCGCGGAACCGGATGACCTCGTCGAAGTTGTGGCCGGTGTCGACGTGCAGCACGGGGAAGGGCAGCGGCGCGGGCCAGAACGCCTTCGCGGCGGCGTGCAGCATCACCACCGAGTCCTTGCCGCCGGAGAAGAGCAGGACGGGGCGTTCGAAGGTCGCCGCGACTTCGCGGAAGACGTGCACGGCCTCCGCTTCGAGCGCGGCCAGGTGCGAGAGCTCGTACGAGGTCACGGACACCGGAAAAAAGTAGAACATGTTCTTGTCTTTGGTCAAGCCGTGCGGGACGCTGGTGACATGGACCTGGTCGTACTCGAAGAGATCAAGCGGCTGAAGTACCGGTACCTGCGCGGGGTGGACCTGAAGCTGTGGGACGAGGTGGCCGACACCTTCACCGTCGACGCCACGGCCGACTACGGGACCCGCGCGGTCGGGAGTGAGGGCAAGCAGTTCGAGGGGCGCGACGCCATCGTCGAGTTCCTCACCCAGAGCCTCGGCAACGGCATCATCACCGTGCACCACGCAGCTCAGCCCGAGATCGACGTCGACGGCGACACCGCGACCGGGCGGTGGTCGTTCACCGACAAGGTCATCGTGCCCGACCACCGGATGATCGTCGAAGGTGCCGCGTTCTACGAAGACACCTACCGGCGCGACAGCGACGGCGCCTGGCGGATCTCGCACATCGGGTACGTCCGCACCTACGAGACGCTGACGAGCTTCGACAGCATCCCGGGCTTCAAGCTGATCGCGAACCGCTGGGCTGTCCCGGCATGATCGAGAACGAGTTCTCGTTGACCCGGTCGTTCGCCGACGCCATCGTCGAGGCCGAGAAACTGATCGCCGAAGCGCCGCCGGCGCAGACCGAGCAGGGGCTCCTCGAGGGCTACGACTACCTCGCCGGCAGCATCCGGGCGTCGCTGCAGATGGCCTGGGCCTACCAGCGCGACTTCCCGTACTTCACCGCGTCGACCGGGCCCTACACGAAGATGGGCCTGGACAACCCGGACACGCTGTACTTCAACGCGAACATCCGGGCCGACCGCGAGTACCTGGTCACCGGCGTCCGCGGCACCACCGCCGACCTGAGCTTCCAGGTCCTCAACGGCGACTACTCGCCGGTCGAGGTGCCCGACAGCCTGGCCGCGTTCGACGACCGGGCGATCGAAATCGGCGAAGACGGCCGGTTCGAACTGCGTTTCGGCCCGGCTCGCGACAACCCGCCGCCGAACTACTTCGTCCTCGGCGAGGGCTCGTCGATGCTCGTCGTGCGTGAGGTCTACAGCGACTGGGCCACCGAGCGGCGGGGCGAGATCCGCATCCAGTGCGTCGACACCGCGGGCCAGGCGCCGCCGGTGCCGGACCGGTCCGCGCTGGCCAAGCGCTACGGCGTCACCGGCAAGATCCTGCTCAGCCGGCTCAAGACGTTCCTGGCCTTCCCGAAGTGGTTCTACTACGACCTGCCGGTGAACACGCTGACCGAGCCGCGCTCGACCCCGGGCGGGCTGACGACGCAGTTCTCCTCGGCCGGGCACTACGAGCTCGGCCCCGAAGAGGCGATGATCATCACCGTGCCGCGCTGCGCGGACGCCCCCTACCAGGGCATCCAGCTCGGCAGCCTCTGGTACGTCTCGCTCGACTACATCAACCACCAGACCAGCCTCACCGCCGACCAGGCGCGCGTCGACCCGGACGGCAAGATCCGGTTCGTGGTCGCCGAACGCGACCCCGGCCTGGCGAACTGGCTCGAACTCACCGGCCACGACCGCGGGTACCTGCAGATCCGCTGGCAGCGGCTGGCCCGCGACCTCGGCCCGGACGACGGCCCGGTCGTCGAGGTGGTCAAGACCGACGAACTGCCCGACCGGCTGCCCTGCTACGAGGACGCGCGGGTGACGCCGGAGCAGTGGGCGGCGCGGATCGCGGCCCGGCAGGACGCCGTCGCCGCCCGGATGCTGGGGTGAGCGTGGAGAACGTGTTGCAGGGCAAGGTGGTCGTGGTCTCGGGCATCGGGCCCGGGCTCGGCCGGTCGATCGCCGTGCGCAGCGCGCGGGCGGGCGCGGACGTCGTGCTCGCCGCGCGCACCGAATCCCGGCTGAGCGAGGTCGCGAAGGAGGTGACCGACCTCGGCCGCCGGGCGGTCGCGGTCCGCACCGACATCGACGACGCGGACTCCGCGGCGAACCTGGTGCGCGAGGCGGTCGAGGCGTTCGGCCGGGTGGACACGGTGGTGCACAACGCCTTCGCCGTCCCGCCGTTGACCGATCTGGCCACTGTGGATCTCGACGCGGTCCGCGCGGGGTTCGAGACGGCGGCGATCTCGGTGCTCCGGCTGACCCGGCTGTTCCTGCCCGCGCTCAAGGAGAGCAAGGGTTCGCTGGTGATGATCAATTCGGCGGTGCTGCGGCATTCGCGGCGGACGTTCGGCGCCTACAAGATGGCGAAGTCGGCGCTGCTGTCGCTGTCGCAGAGCCTGGCCAGCGAGCTGGGGCCGGACGGCGTGCGCGTCAACACGGTGGCGCCCGGCTACATCTGGGGCCCGAACCTCCAGTGGTACTTCGCCTACCTGGCCAAGGAACGCGGCATCACGCCGGAGGACGTCTACGCCGAAACCGCGTCCACGATCGACCTGCGCAAACTGCCCGAGCCCGACGAGATCGCCGACGCCGTGGTGTTCCTCGCCTCGCCGATGGCGCGCGCGATCACCGGGCAGTGCCTCGACGTCAACGGCGGCGAGTACCACCACTAGGAGGATCCATGCGCCCCGGCCGGGAAGACGTCGGCACCTTCGACGACCTGCACGCCTCGGCGTCGAAGCTCACCGGGCTCGACGACTTCGGCGCGGACGAGTACGCCGAGGGGCTGCGCGTGCTGCTGGAGTCGTACGAGGCGGAGGAAGAACTGACGCCGTACGGCAACAAGGTGCACCGGGCGTTCCTGCGCGGCGCCTTGGTGGCACGGCTGCTGAGCGAGGCGTCCTGGAAGCAGAACCCGGCGTACGCGGACGTCCGCATCGAGCGGCCGATCTTCGTCACCGGCCTGCCCCGCACCGGCACGACCGCGCTGCACCGGCTGCTCACCGAGGACCCCGCGCACCAGGGGCTCGAAGTGTGGCTCGCCGAGGTCCCGCAGCCGCGGCCGCCGCGGGACTCGTGGGCGGACAACCCGATCTTCCGGGGCATCCAGGCCGGCTACGAACGCCACCACGTCGAGCACCCCGAGTTCATGGGCGTGCACCACATGTCCGCCGATCAGGTGGAGGAGTGCTGGCAGCTGCTGCGCCAGTCGATGCGGTCGGTGTCCTTCGAGTGCCTGGCGAACGTGCCGCGGTACTCGCGCTGGCTGGCCAAGCAGGACTGGACGGACGCCTACGCCCGGCACAAGCGCAACCTGCAGCTGATCGGGCTGCCGGACGCGGGCAAGCGCTGGGTGCTCAAGAACCCGAGTCACCTGTTCGCGCTGGACGCGCTGATGGCGAACTACCCGGACGCGCTGGTGATCCAGACGCACCGGGCCCCGAGCACGATCATGGCGTCGGTGTGCAGCCTGACCGAGAAGGCCGCGGACGGCTGGTCTTCGAAGTTCCGCGGCGAGGTGATCGGCCGCTCGCAGCTCGACCTGTGGTCCCGCGGGGCGGACGAGTTCGGCTGGGCCCGCGCGCGGCACGACCCGGCGCAGTTCTGCGACGTGCGGTACGAGGACTTCGTCGCCGACCCGATCGGCACGGTGTCCATTGTGTACGACCAC
Source organism: Amycolatopsis sp. NPDC005003 (assembly GCF_053600695.1). Classification (NCBI taxonomy): domain Bacteria; kingdom Bacillati; phylum Actinomycetota; class Actinomycetes; order Pseudonocardiales; family Pseudonocardiaceae; genus Amycolatopsis; species Amycolatopsis sp. NPDC005003. The sequence continues at coordinate 83,383 of NZ_JBSGAI010000017.1, forward strand.
TTCGGACTGGAGTTCACGCCCGAGGCGCGGGCCGCCATGACGGCGGTGCACGAGGCGAGCCGGACGGGGGAGCGCAAACCGGTGCACCGCTACAGCCTCGCGGACTTCGGCTTGACGGCCGAGGAAGTCGACGAACGCTTCGCGAGCTACCTGGCCGCCCACGGCTCGTGAGTGGTAATTCGGGTTAGAACCCTAATTACCACTCACGACAAGCCGCGGCAGACTCGGCCGGTGATCAGTTTCACGACCTCGGCCATCGTCGGTCCGGCCGCCATTTCCGCGGCCAGCTCCTGCGCCCGGGTGCGGTAGCGCGGTTCGGCCAAGACCCGGTGCACGTCTCCCCGCAGCGTCCGCGGCGAGGCCTTCGCGCGAGCGCGGCCGATCCCGGCCCCCGACCAGGTGACCCGGGCCGCGACCTCGCGCTTGTCCTCGCTCGCCCCGACCACGACCAGCGGCACCCCATAGCGCAGGGCGTGGTTGACCCCGCCGTAGCCGCCGTTGCTGACCATCGCGGCGCAGCGGGGGAGCAGTTCGTCGTAGGGCAGGAAGTCCGCCACCCGGACGTTGTCCGGCAGCGGGCCGGGCCGCAGCCGCCCACCGCAGGTCGTCGCGACGACCAGGACGTCCTCGCCCGCCAGTGCGTCGATCGTCGGCTCGACGAGACGGCCGAGGTCGTCGTTGGCCACCGTCCCCTGGGTCACGTGCACCACCGGGCGGCCGCCGTCCAGGTCCGCCCACCACGGCGGCAGCGGGTGCTCGCTCGCCGCGCTGACCGTCGTCGGCCCGACGAAGTGCAGGGGAGCGCCCGGCCGCGGGTATTCGAAGCCGGGGCAGGTCGTCTGCAGCACGCCGTCACTGCGCAGGGGCCAGTCGGTGAACAGCAGGCCGGGGTCGCCGCCCAGCAGGTCTTTCGCCAGTTCCTGCGCCGGTCCGGTGACCCACGGCGCGAGCGTCCTGAGGATCGCGCCGCGCACGGGGTGCCCGGGCGGGCCGGTCGGGACCGGCGGCATGAAGGGCAGGAAGCCCAGGGTGAGCAGGCGCGGCCGCTGTGGGCGCCGGACCAGGGCCAGCCCGGCCATCATCAGCGGATCGCAGAGCACGACGTCGGCCTGCTGCTCGTCGATGACGCTCAGCTGCGCGGGCATCGCGCGGACGAAGTGGGTCAGGTCGAACCGGGCGAGCTTCAGCCCGCGCAACCCGGCGCGGCCGGGGATCGAGCCGTTCAGGTCCGTCTCGTCGAAGTCGGCCTCGGCGGGCAGGACGGCAACGGTCGCTCCGAGCTTCTCGAACGCCTCCCGGTAGCGCGCGCCGGTGACGACGGCGACCTCGTGACCGGCGGCGACCAGCGCCTCGACGACCGGCTTGGTCGGCCCGACGTGACCGCGGGCGGGCTGCACGCAGACGAGGACGCGAGTCATGGCAGCCCCTTTGATCGATACGCTGTACCATCCAATTGATGACGATACCCGAAGGTCCGCGGCGGCGGTACGAGTCGCCGGTGCGCGAGGCCCGCGCCCGGCGCACCCGGGCCCACGTGGTGGCGACGGCCGCGAAGCTGTTCGCCGCCCGGGGTTACGCGGGCACGAGCATGCGGCAGATCGCGGCGGAGGCGGGGGTGAGCCTGGAGACGGTGACGCAGACGGGCCGCAAACCGCAGCTGCTGCTGGCCGCGTTCCGCGATGGCTTCGCGGGCGACCCGGACGCGATGAACCTGGACGCCGTCGCGGGCCCGGCGGGTCCGGCGGACCTGCCGTCGGTGGTGTCCCGGGTGGCGGCGGGGATGCGCGCGTCACTGCCGATCTGGCGCGCGTTCACGACGGCGGCCGCGGCCGACGCCGAGGTGGCGGCGGTCCGCGCCGAGCTGGCCGTGGTGCGCCGGGCGGACATCGCCGGGCGCTTGACGGCGGCGGGCCTGGCCGGCGGCGAGGCGATCGGACGGCTGGCGGACGCGATCGGGTTGATCATGTCCCACGAGGCCTACGACCACCTGACGGCGGTGTGCGGCTGGGCGCACGAGGAGTACGTGACCTGGGCGGCGAAGGCAGTCCAGGCGCAGCTGACGCTCGACTGGCCGTGAATCAGCCCGCGGCCGCCTGCAGGCCGCGGGTTCCGATGCCGCGCAGCACTTCCACCCGGTCCGAACCCGGGCGGCTCAGCACCCAGCTCGACCCCGGCACCGCCTTCGCGCGCTTCTTCAACGGCGCCAGCAGCCGCGAGACCTCCTGGTACGACCCGATCGCCCCGCTCGCGCAGACCAGCGTCGCCAGCGAGACCGTCACCGGCAGCCCCTCCGCCGTCCACGTCCGGTCCAGCAACACCCCGGCCACCGTGGCGATCTCGTCGACGTCGCACACCACCAGGAAGTCGTCGCCGCCCACGTGGCTCACCCGCATCCGCCGCAGGCCGCCGGCCAGCTCCGTCAGTGCCGCGCCCAGCTCGCGGATCAGGTTGTCGCCCGCCGCGAAACCCGCCGTGTCGTTGATCGTCTTGAACCCGTCGATGTCCAGCCAGGCCGCCACGAACGGCTCGCCGATCGTGATGCGGCGGGCGACGTCGCGGGCGATCGTGTCGCTGCCCGGCAGCCGCGTCAGCGGGTTCAGCGCCGCGGCCGCCTCGACCTTCGCCTCGGCCACCCCGCGGACCACCTCGGTCACCAGCACCACGCCGAGGCAGCGGCCGAGCTCGTCGACCACGACCACGTCGTCGCCCGTGCGGCCCCAGTCGGCGTCGGTGACCAGCTCGAGGAACTCCATCGCGCCCGCGCGCGCCTCGATCGTGTGCGGGGTGTCCGCGAGCCGGGCCGCCGGGCGCTTCGCGTGCAGCGCGTGCCCGTACGGGCCCGTGACCGCCACCAGGAACCGGGTCCGGTCGACCGACCAGCGCGGCCGGTTCAGCTCGTCCACCCCGACCACGCCGCTCGGCGCGTCGGCCGCCGCCAGCACCGCGCGGACTTCGTCGCAGGTCGCCGTCTCCGGCAAGGTCGTCGCCGGGCGGAGGAAGTCGCCGACGCACGGTGCCGGCGCCCCGGTCGAGGGACGGCCGCGGGTGAGCAGGGCCGGCGCGGGACCGGCGGCGGTCGGCGGCGCGAGGAGGTGGCCCTGCGCGATCCGGACGCCCAGGCCGCGGACGGCGTCGAGCTGCGCGCCGGTCTCCACGCCGGTCGCGACGAGCCGGGTGCCGGTGCGGTTCGTGTAGTGCAGCAGCGCCTCGACCACGGCGACCGAAGCCGGGTCGTCCGGCAGCCCGCGCAGCACGGTCCGGTCGAGCTTCACCAGGTCGATCGGCGCCTCGACGAGCAGGCCCAGCGGCAGGTCGCCGCGGCCGAGGCCGTCCAGCGCGATCCGGAAGCCGAGCTCGGTGAGCTCGCGCATCCCGGCGAGCGCGCGGCCGGCGGGCAGCGGGGCGAACGGCGGCCCGATCTCGAGGACGACGTCGCGGGTGCGGCGGCCCGCGTCGCCGAGCTCCTCGAGGAGGTCGTCGTACATGGCCTGCGGCGCGGCCAGGGTGCGGGCGGAGAGGTTGAGGTGCAGGGGCAGCGACGTCGGGTGTTCGGCGTCCTGCCGGACGGCGGCCACGGCGAGCCCGAGGTCGGCTTCGGCGAGCCTGCCGTCGCGGCGGGCCTGGGCGAGCAGCTCGGGGACGGTTCCGCGGCCGGGCATGGCCAGCGCTTCGCGCGCCACGACGCCTCCGGTGTGGAGGCTGTACAGCGGCTGGAAGGCGAAGCGGACCGCGCGTGGCGACTTCACGGCCCCGATCGTCGCGGGTCGCGCGGCGGAGCGGAACCGATGTCGACTGATGTTCACCGGGGGTTACTCACATCGGCCCAACTGTTTCAGTGTTGACTTATATAAGTCAACGCTTGTAGCTTGGCGGGGTGCACGCGTTCGACGTCCTCGGCGATCCGGTCCGCCGCCGGATCCTCGAGCTGCTGGCCGACGGCGAACGGGCCGCCGGCGCGGTGACCGACGTGATCCGGGCCGAGTTCGGCATCTCGCAGCCGGCCGTTTCGCAGCACCTGAAGGTGTTGCGGGACAACGGCTTCGCCGTCGTCCGCCAGGACGGGGCCCGGCGGCTGTACGCGGTCGGTCACGCACCGCTGCAGGACGTCGACGTCTGGCTCGACCGGTTCCGCCGGTACTGGGCGCCACGGCTGGACGCGCTGGCCACCGAAATCGCCCGCGGCAAGCGCGAGCGCCGCTTCGACCAAGGAGAAGGTTCGTGATCGACGTCAGCCACCAGATCAGCGCCGTCCGCCGGACGCTCGGCGACCGGGTGCTCGAGGGGAAGGAAGCCCGCGTCCTGACGATCAGCCAGGTCTACGACACCGACGTCGACGACATGTGGGACGCGGTGACGAACCCCGAGCGCATCCCGCGCTGGTTCCTGCCGGTCAGCGGCGAGCTGAAGGTCGGCGGGAAGTACCAGCTGGAGGGCAACGCGGGCGGCACGGTCGAGCGCTGCGATCCGCCGAAGAGCTTCGCCGCGACCTGGGAGTTCGGCGGCAACGTCAGCTGGATCGAGGTCCGCCTGACGCCGGAGGGGGCGGGCACGCGGTTCGAGCTGGAGCACGTGGCGCACGTCGACGAGCGCTGGGACGAGTTCGGCCCGGGCGCGGTCGGCATCGGCTGGGACTCGGCGCTGGTCGGCCTGGTCCTCCACCTGTCCGCCCCGGGCACGGCCGTCGACCCGGAGGCGGCGATGGCCTGGATGATGTCGCCGGAGGGCATCCGCTTCATGACGGCGTCGAACGACGCCTGGTACGAGGCCGACGTCGCCGCGGGCGCGGACCCGGCCCAGGCCCGCGCGGCGGCGGACCGCACGCTGAAGGCGTACACGACGCCGCCCGAGTGATGCCCGGCGGAACTCGCGTGATCCAAGCCGGAACTCGCGTGATTGAAGCCGGAACTCGCGAGTTACGGCTTCAATCACGCGAATCACGGGCCTGATCACGCGGGATACGTGTTCGAACACCCGAGACCAGAGGGTCGACACGGTGGCGGGCGTCGGCCGCCGTTCAGGTGAACCTGCGGATAAGGTCGGGCGCATGGATCAGGAGACCGACCCGCGGGCCGCGCGGCGCGATCCCGTGGCGAACGTCGGCGGGTTCACCGACCTGGCGACCAGCCCGTTCCGGATCGACCGCGACCGGATCGCCGCGTCGCCGTTCTTCGCGCGGCTCGGCGGCGTGACGCAGGTCGTCAGCGCCGGCGGGGCCGGGCTGCTGCACAACCGGCTCACCCACAGCCTCAAGGTCGCGCAGGTCGCCCGCGCCATCGCCGAGCGCATCACCAGCGGCCCCGACGCCGGCCTGGCCGACAAGCTCGGCGGCTGCGACCCCGACGTCGCCGAAGCCGCCGCGCTCGCCCACGACCTCGGGCACCCGCCGTTCGGGCACCTCGGGGAGCAGACGCTCGACCGGATCGCCCGCCACCGCTTCGGCCTCGCCGACGGCTTCGAAGGCAACGCGCAGACGTTCCGGATCATCACCACCACCGACGTGCGCGGGCCGTCGGCGATCGGGCTGGACCTGACCGCCGCCGTGCGCGCCGCCGTCCTCAAGTACCCGTGGCTGCGGCTGCACCACCCCGCGCCGCACCCCTCGGAGCTGGCCGTTCCCCCGCGCGGCGCGGCCGAGCCGGGCGACCTGCCGGGCACCGGCGCGGCCAAGTTCTCCGCCTACGCCACCGAACTCGACGACTTCGAGCAGGCGCGCGCCGCGTTCGCCGGTCGCGTCGAAGGCTGGCAGCAGACCGTCGAAGCGTCCGTGATGGACACCGCCGACGACATCGCCTACGCCATCCACGACCTGCAGGACTTCCACCGCATCGGCGTCCTGCAGCACGCGCCGGTCGCCGCGGAGCTGGGGGAGTGGCTCGAACACGCGGGGGAGCTGGCGTCGCTGGACGACGAGACACTGCACGCGGACCTGCGCCGCCCGGGCCGGTCGCTGGAACGCCTCCGCCGCCGCATGCACGCCAAGGACGCGTGGATCGTCGACGACGACGCGTTCGCCGCCGCCGTCGCGCGGGTGCGCGCGGAGCTGGTCGACGGGCTGCTGGCCGGGGAGTTCGACGGCTCGATCGAGGCGGAGCAGAGCACGGCGGCGTTCTCGGCGAACTGGACCGCCCGCCTGGTCGACGGCGTGTTCCTGCTGGCCTCGCCGTCCACCCGCACCGGGCACGTCTCGCTGCGGCCCGCCCAGTGGCACGAGGTCCAGGTGCTGAAGTTCGTGCACCGCCGGTTCGTGCTGCTGCGCCCGGACCTGGCGCTGCACCAGCGCGGCCAGGCCGGCGTGGTGACGAGCCTGGTCGACGCGCTCGACGCGTGGCTGCTCGACCGCGACGAGGTGTCCCGGCTGCCACGCCGGCTGCACGACCTGGTCGAGCTGGCGCGGGCCGAGTACGCCGGGCTGGCGCGCTCGGCACCGGAGCTGCTGGTGGGGGCGACGGGCGAGCCGGTGACGGGAGCGGACGCGGTGCGCGGCCTCGCGCGCGGCCGGGCGGTGGTCGACTTCGTGGCTTCGCTGACGGACAAGCAGGCGGTGACCCTGTTGGACGCGCTGTCCGGGCGGGCCGCGCAGCCGTGGTCGGATTCGTTCGTGCTCTGAGCGTCCGGGCGGACGGTAACGAACTTCGCCCGTGGCCCCGCCGGTTACACGGCCCCGCGAGTTGCATGTGGACATCCCACCGGGTGGTCGGGGTGGCGGACGATCATTTGTCCGGCGCGTGTCCGGTGACTGGTTCACCGCTGCGCTGAACGGCCTACATCGTCCGGACCATTCGGGAAATTATCCGTCCTTTGTCACTCGAACGGCTGATGTTTACGGAGAACCCGCGGTACTTGACTGGGTTCAGCCGGTGATCACCGGCGTCGGTCAGCGTGAGTCGGGGCACGCGCCTTGGAGAATCGGAGGGCGCCCGTGCGTCGTACCCGTTCCACGAGATCGAGATCCACTGTGTTCACCGCCGGAGCCGCGGCCCTGCTCGCCGCGCTCGGCCTGGTTTCCCCGCCCGTCGCGGGGGCCGCACCCGCGTCCGGTCCGGACGCGTTCAGTGAAACCGCTCAGCAGCAGATCGCCGCCCTGCAGGCGGTCAAGGCGGGCCGCACCGCCGCCGAGTCCAAAGTGGACAGCAAGCTGCTCGTCGCCACCAAGGGCGTCGCGAAGCAGCTGAACAGTTTGCAGTCTGGGGCCACCGTTTCCGCGGCCGGGACCGTCCTGGTCGACATCCGCGCGAGCAAGGTCTCCCCGGACCTCCTCGCCGGGCTCACCAAGGCCGGGGCCGGCATCCGCGCGGTGTCCGACCGCTACGGCAGCGTCCGCGCCGAAGTGCCGCTCGACAAGGTCGGCGAGATCGCCGGCCGCGACGACGTCAAGCGCGTCGAACAGGCCGACCAGGCGATGACCGCCCGGGAACTGGCCACGCCGGCGACGACGCCGGGCAAGACCGACACCAAGACCGAAACCAAGCAGCAGAAGGCCGATCGCATCGCCGGCGAGCTGCAGAAGGCTGTGGCCGCCAAGTCCCAGCGGAGTGCCGCCGCGCTCGCACCGCTGGTCAGCGAAGGCGACCGCGCCCACAACGCCGACATCGCGCGCCAGCAGTTCGGCGTCACCGGCGTCGGGGTCAAGGCGTGCGCGCTGTCCGACGGCGTCGACTCCCTGGCCGCTTCCCAGGCCCGGGGCGAACTGCCGGACGTCGACGTCATCGCCGGCCAGGAGGGCGACGGCGACGAGGGCACCGCGATGCTCGAGATCATCCACGACCTCGCGCCCCGCGCCGCGCTCGGCTTCGCGTCGGCGTTCAACTCCGACGCCAGCTTCGCGGACAACATCCGCAAGCTGCGCTTCGAGTCGCACTGCGACGTCATCGTCGACGACGTCATCTACTTCAAGGAATCGCCGTTCCAGGACTGGATCATCGCCCAGGCCGTGAACGACGTGACCGCCGACGGCGCGCTGTACTTCTCGTCCGCGGGCAACGAAGGCAACGTCGCCAGCGGCACCGCCGCGCACTGGGAAGGCGACTTCGTCGACTCCGGCAAGTCGGTCGGCAAGTTCGCCGGCGCCGCGCACAACTTCGCCGGCGCGGCGGGCAACCAGATCTACGAGCCGATCTCGAACAATTCCTCGGCCGGCGTGCCGGTGACGCTGCACTGGTCGGACCCGCTCGGCGCGTCCGCGAACGACTACGACCTCTACCTGCTCAACTCCGCGGGCGCGGTCGTCAGCTTCAGCCAGGACGTCCAGACCGGGACCCAGGACCCGTACGAGCGCGTCAACACGCCGACGTTCGGCGGGACCGGGCTGCGCCTGGCCATCGTGAAGTTCTCGGGCCAGAACCGCTACCTGTCGCTTTCGGCGCTGCGCGGCCGGTTCTCCGACTCGGCCGACGGCCTCAAGGCCTACAACACCCCGGGCGTGACGGTCGGCCACTCGGCCGCGCGGGACGCCTTCAGCGTCGCGGCCGCCCCGGCGGCCAAGGCGTTCGGCCGGGCCCTCGAACCGGGCGACCCGGCCAACCCGGCGGGCCCGTACCCGGGCGCGTTCACCGGCGCCACCAAGGCCGAGCGGTTCACCTCCGACGGCCCGCGGCGGGTGTTCTACGAGGCGAACGGCACGCCGATCACCCCGGGCAACGTGTCCTCGACCGGTGGTGAGGTCCGGAACAAGCCGGAGATCACCGCGGCCGACGGCGTGCAGACCAGCGTGACCGGGTTCAACCCGTTCTTCGGCACCTCGGCCGCCGCTCCGCACGCGGCCGCCATCGCCGCGCTCGTGCTGTCCGGCAACCCCGGCCTGCCGCCCGCGGAGGTGCGCGAAGCGCTGATCAACACCGCGATCGACATCGAGACCCCGGGCCGCGACAACTTCACCGGGTCCGGCGTCATCCTCGCGGACAAGGTGCTGGCCTACACCGGCGCCAGCCCGCAGCCCCTCGCGGTGGCCAAGCAGCCGACGGTCACCCCGGCCGACGGCGGCTCGGCGCTCGACCCGGGCGACACCGCCAAGGTGACGCTGCCGGTGACCAACGACGGTGACGGCACCGCGGTGTCCACCAGCGTCGTGCTCACCAGCCCGACCCCGGGCGTCACGGTGGCGCCGCGCTCGAAGTCCTACGGCACCATCAGCCCGGGACAGACCGGCGTCAACGACTTCACCATCACCGTCCCGGCGAGCCAGCAGCTCGGCGCGCCGGTGGTGCTGAACGCCCGTGTCAGCTTCGCGGGGGCGCACTCGCCGACGACGACGTCGTTCTCGCTGCCGGTCGGCACCCCGTCGCCGGTCGCGCAGGACTTCGCCTACGCCGGCGCGCCGGTGGCGATCCCGGACAACAGCCCGGTCGGGGCGTCGGTGACCATCCCGGTCACCGGGGTCGGCCGCGCGTCCAAGGTGTCGTTCTCCGTGGACGGCACCACGTGCAGCACCGACCCGACCTCGACGACGGTGGGGCTGAACCACTCGTACGTCGGTGACCTGGTCGGCACGCTGACCGCGCCTTCGGGTGCGAAGGCCACGGTGTTCCAGCGCAACGGCGGTTCGGGCAAGAACCTGTGCAAGGTCGTCTTCGCCGACAGCGCGGCCACCGCGTTCAGCACGGTGACCTCGGCCAACGCGCCGTTCACCGGCAGCTGGCGGCCGACGCAGGCCCTGACCGGCAACCTCGCCGGCGCGGCCGTCGACGGCACGTGGACGTTCGCCGTGGTCGACGCGGCCGGCGGTGACGACGGGTTCATCCGCTCGGTCGCCCTGCACATCAACGGGTTCGTGCAGCCCACGGCGGCCGGAGCGCCGTCGAACGTCCGGGGCGTGACCAACAACGGCCCGGTGCACCCGCTGTAAGCAGCACCCGATGCGGGGCCGTCGCGATGATCGCGGCGGCCCCGTACCGTTTTCCGGGTGAAGGCACGGGAAGCGGCGGGCGGCGGCCGCACGGTCGAGGTGCCGCCCGAGCGGCTGGCGGGGTTCTTCGCCCGGTTCGCCGAGCGGCACGGCGGGATCACGGCGACTTCGGGCACAGCGCACGAAGTCCGGGTGACCGCGGCCGACGGCAGCTCCGCCGCCGCCACGGTCCGGTTCGGGCCACTCGGCGAACCCTCGGTTGCCGCGCTCGTCGCCCATGCGCTCCTGCCGCGGCGCATCGCCCTGGTGATCGTGCGACGCGGCGGGCACAGCGTCGGGATCGCGCGCGGCGGCCGGATCGAGGTCTCGCGCACCGACCGGCACCTCGTGCAGGGCCGCTCGGCGGCCGGTGGCTGGTCGCAGCAGCGCTTCGCCCGGCGTCGCGCGGGCCAGGCCCGGCACGCGCTCCAGGACGCGGCGAAGGACGTCTTCGAAGTGCTCGTCCCGCGGTTGTCCGAAGTGGACGCCGTGGTGCTCGGCGGCGACCGGCGGGCCCTCGACGAGCTGCGCGACGACCGCCGGCTGGCGCCGCTGTTCGCCCGCGCGGAACCCCGGGTGCTGGACGTCGGCGAACCGAGCCGGGCCGTGCTCGAGGAGGCCGCGGTCCGCGCCCTGTCCGTGCAGGTCACGCTGCGCGACGGGTGAGACCGCACACGTCCGGAAAATCCGGTGGACCGTGGCCCGTACACTGGGTTGCGTGGATATCCAGCTGGAGTGACGCCGCGGCCCGAGCGGGCCGCCTGCTGCTGTCCTCTGCACGCCCCCTTTCCACGGGAGTTCCCCTTGATCACGGCCACCGGCCTTGAGCTGCGCGCGGGTTCGCGCATCCTGCTCAACGGCGTCACCCTCCGCATCCAGCCCGGCGACCGCATCGGCCTCGTCGGCCGCAACGGCGCCGGCAAGACCACCTCGCTGAAGGTCCTCGCCGGCGAAGGCGAGCCGCACGCCGGCGACGTCCGCCGCACCGGCGAGCTCGGCTACCTGCCGCAGGACCCGCGCGAAGGCGATCTTTCGGTCACGGCGAAGGACCGCGTGCTCTCCGCGCGTGGTCTGGACAAGCTGATGCGCGACATGGAAAAGGCGCAGGCCTCGATGGCCGAGCTCGTCGACGACGCCGCGCGCGACAAGGCCATCAACCGCTACGCCCGGCTCGAAGAGCGCTTCGCCTCCCTGGGCGGGTACGCCGCGGAGAGCGAAGCCGCGCGGATCTGCTCCAACCTGGGCCTCGCCGACCGCGTCCTCGCGCAGACGCTGCAGACGCTTTCCGGTGGTCAGCGCCGCCGCGTCGAGCTGGCGCGGATCCTGTTCGCCGCGGCCGAAGCCGGCGCGGGCGGCAAGTCCGAGACGATCCTGCTGCTCGACGAGCCGACCAACCACCTCGACGCCGACTCCATCAACTGGCTGCGCGGCTTCCTCAAGCAGCACGACGGCGGCCTGGTCGTGATCAGCCACGACGTCGAGCTGCTGGCCGACGTGGTCAACAAGGTCTGGTTCCTCGACGCCACCCGCGGCGAGCTGGACCTGTACAACATGGGCTGGCAGCGCTACCTCGACGCGCGCGCCACCGACGAGAAGCGCCGCCGCCGTGAGCGCGCGAACGCCGAGAAGAAGGCGTCGGCGCTGCAGCAGCAGGCCGCGAAGCTCGGCGCGAAGGCCACGAAGGCCGTGGCGGCCAAGAACATGGCCCGCCGCGCCGAGCAGATGCTGTCCGCGCTCGAGGACACCCGGCAGGCCGACAAGGTCGCCCGGATCAAGTTCCCCGAGCCCGCGCCCTGCGGCCGCACCCCGCTCACCGCGGAGGGGCTCTCGAAGTCGTACGGCTCACTGGAAATCTTCACCGGTGTCGATCTCGCCATCGACCGCGGTTCGAAGGTTGTCGTACTCGGGCTGAACGGTGCGGGAAAGACGACTTTGCTCCGGCTGCTCGGCGGAATGGAAACCCAGGACACCGGATCCGTCGTTCCGGGTCACGGATTGCGTTTGGGCTATTACGCACAGGAACACGAAACTCTTGATCATGACGCGTCGGTGTGGGAAAACATCCGACATCTCGCTCCGGACACCGGAGCGCAGGAGTTGCGGAACCTGCTCGGCTCGTTCCTCTTCACCGGCGAACAACTCGACCAGCCGGCCGGCACGCTTTCCGGCGGCGAGAAGACCCGGCTCGCGCTGGCGGGCCTGGTCTCCAGTGCTGCCAACGTGTTGCTGCTCGACGAGCCGACGAACAACCTCGATCCGGCCAGCCGGGCCCAGGTCCTGGACGCCTTGCGCAGCTTCGCCGGCGCCGTCGTCCTGGTGACGCACGACCCGGGCGCGGTCGAGGCGCTCGAGCCCGAGCGGGTCATCCTGCTGCCCGACGGAACCGAGGATCACTGGTCGGCGGACTACCTCGAACTTGTCCAGCTTGCGTGACGGTGCGTCCATTCGGGTGCAAGATCACTCGCCGTAGAGCACTGGAATGGCCCAATGTGATCGCAATTTCGGCTGTTTCGCGTCTGTCGTCTGGCATTCCGGCGCTCAGTGTTCGATCATTGCCCCGGCAGGGGCCGATATGTGGCCCAGAACACTCTCGGCGGGAAGGCGATCGACGTGGCTGATCTCAAGAAAGGCGCGCGGATCACCGGCAACACGCGCGACAAGCTGGCCGCTGACCTGAAGAAGAAATACGAGAAGGGCTCGAGCATCCGGGCGCTGGCGGAGTCGACGGGGCGGTCCTACGGGTTCGTGCACCGGGTGCTGTCCGAGTCGGGTGTCCAGCTGCGGGGGCGCGGCGGGGCCACCAGGGTCAAGAAGAAGTAGTCGCGGACTGCTGCGCGGGGGGCGCAGCGGGAACTTCGGCCACGCGGAACGCCAGGTGGGCCCCGAGCAGGACCAGCGGGTACACCAGGTAGCCGTACCGGGTGGCCGGGGTGAGCAGGATCAACGCGCCGAGTCCGACGGCGATGCGCAGCAGTGCACCGGAGCCGTTCGCGGGGGGCCGGCGCACCAGCCACAGCACCATCGCCACGGCCGCGGCGCCGACGAGCACGAACGCCGCCACCTGACCGAACGGGCCGGTCTCGGCGATCAGGTGGCCCGGCAGCGGGCTGGCCGCGGGCGAGCGCACGACGCCCATCCCGAGCGGGAACCGGAAGACGTGCTCGACGAACGCCGCCGGATCGACCAGGTACACCGGCAGGTGCAGCGCGGCCGTCGTCGCCACCAGCGCCGCCCCGAACCGGGCCAGCGCCGCCCCGTCGAGACCTGAGCCGCGGCGCACCAGCACGAGCACCGCCAGGACCGCGGCCGCGGGCGCGACGATGAGCTTCGCGCTGACGACCAGCGCCAGCACCAGGCCCGACCAGGCGACCCGCCCGGTGGCCGCGAGCGCGCAGCTGAGCACCAGCAGACCCACGATGGCCAGGTCCGGCCCGGCCACGGCCCACGTGAGCGCGGTGAGCGGGCACGCCAGCGCGAGCTGCGCGGCACCGACCGGCACCTTCGGCCACTTCAGCAGCTTCAGCGTGCCCAGCACGCACGCGCAGGCGGCCAGCGCGAACATCCAGCGGGCGTCGGTGAGCGCGTCGGTCAGCGGCGTGCCGCCGAACAGTGCCCGCGGCAGCCCGAAGAGGGCCATGACCGGGCCGTACGGCGTGTAATCGTTTACCACGGGCGCCCGGCCGAGCGCGGTGACGTCGACGTACGGGGTGCCGTGGTGCAGCAGCAGATCCGCGGACCGCTCGATCACCCAGACCTCTGGCTGTGCGGCCCAGGAGAACGGCGTGATCAGCCAGTCCACTCCGGTCAGCCGGCGAATCACCAGAAGCGCCAATGGGAGGATCATGGCCAACAGCGCGACCGCGGCGATGCTGCACCAGCGCGAGCCGGGTACGCCACGCGGCGTACGCCCGCGGCGTGCGAGCAGCAGCAGGTAGCCGCTGTGCGCCGCGCCCAAGGCGTACGCCACCGTCGCGAAGTTGCCCCAGACGCGGTAGCCGTAGAACTCGGACGCCAGCGCGGTCGGCAGTGCGAAAGCCAGGCAGGCCAGGTAGAACCCCAGGTCCCAGCGCAGGGGCCCGGCCTCTTCGGTGCGCGACGGTGCCGTGAAGAGCCGGGCCGCGCGCCGCCATGCGGGCGCCTGGCCCACCTCCGTTTCCACGTCGTCAGGCTACCGAGGGCCCGCCGCCCGGTTCAGCCGACGTCTCGCAGGCGGGCCAGCAGCTTCGCGGCGGCTTCGGACGCCCCGACGACGTCGGGCCCGGTGGGCATCAGCACCAGTTCGGTGAAGCCGGCATCGACGTAGCTCTGCGTGAGGCGCAGGGCGCTGTCGGCATCGGAGGGCAGCCGGAACTGCACGGCCCGCCGGATGGCCGCCGGATCCCGGCCCACGGCCGCGCAATGCGCGTCGAGCACCCGGGAAAGCCGTTGCAGCTCGGCGATTTCCGTGCCCGGCAGAGCCGCGTTCAGCCACACGTCGGCGTGTTCCGCGACGACGCGCAGGCCGCGCTTTTCGCCGCTGCTGCCCAGCCACAGCGGGGGTTTCGGTTGCTGCACCGGCTTGGGGTCGCTGATTGCGCGGGTCAGGGTGTAGTGGCGGCCCTGGTGGGTGGTTTCCGCCCGCGTCCACAGCAGACGGAGGATTTCGCAGGTCTCGGCCAGTCTTTCCACGCGTTCCGCCGCGGACGGCGTCGGCGTGCCCATCATCGCGTCCGTCGTCGTGTCCCCACCCGCGCCGAGGCCGACGTCGAGCCGGCCGCCGGAGAGGTGGTCGACGGTCGCGGCGATCTTGGCGAACGTGCCGGGGTGCCGGTTGGTGTTGCCCGAAACCAGGCAGCCGATCCGCACCCGTTCCGTCGCTTCGGCCATCGCGGCCAGGAGGCTCCAGCCGTCGAAGACGTCGCCGGTGCGGTCGGGGCCCATCGGGGCGAGGTGGTCGAACACCCAGCAGCCGTCGAAGCCGGCGTCGTCGGCGATCGCCCAGATCTCGCGCAGGGCGGCGATGCCGATGTGCTGCTGGGGTGGTTTGAGTCCGATGGTGGTCATGCGGTGCTCCTGATCGTCAGTTTAAGAAATTATCAGTCAAGCTGACGATCAGCGTAGGTGTAGAGTCCGGGCATGTCCAGCGCGCCCCTCGCCGTCACCCAGCGGCTCGGCTACCTGCTCAAGCACGCCCAGCTGCGGCTCGCCGAGCTGGCCGAACCGCTGTACGCGCCGCTCGGCGTCACCGGGCGGCAGCTCGCGCTGCTCACCCTCTTCGGCGACGGGCCGGCGCGGTCGCAGCAGGACGGCGCGGCCCGCCTGGGCGTGGACCGGACGACGATGGTCGCGCTCGTCGACGAACTGGAGGCCAAGGGCCTGGTCCGGCGCGAGGTCGCGCCGGGGGACCGGCGCAAGCGCCTCGTGCTGCTGACGCCCGAGGGCGAGCGCGTCCGCGAGGAGGGGGCGGAAGTCACGCGGCAGGCCGAAGCGCTGCTGCTGGCACCGCTCTCCGCCGAGGACGCCGAGCGGCTGCGCGCCGCACTGCACCGAGTTGTTCGCGTCGAGTGAACGGCTTCGGGAAGCAAACGGACAACGGGGGCGTTGTCCAGGTCATATCCGGCGAAAACCTCGGCTTTGGTAGAGGTTTCTGATCCTGGGGGTTTCCCGTGGACAACATGTGGGGGCTGTGGAGCTCGGCGATGCGCGCCGGTGACGCACCCAAGGCGCTCACCCGCGGCACGCTGAAACGCGTCGCGCGGTTCGCCCGGCCGCATTGGCGGCGCCTGCTGGCCTTCCTCGTGCTCACCGTGGTCTCGGCGGTGCTCGCCGTGACGACACCCGTGCTGGCGGGCAAGGTGGTCGACGCGATCGTCGGCGGCCACGACGTCACGGTCGTGGTCTGGCTCGCCGTGGTGATCGCCGCGCTGGCCATCGCCGACGCCGGGTTCGGCCTGATCGAGCGGTGGCAGTCCGCCCGCATCGGCGAGGGCATCATCTACGACCTGCGGCGCGCGGTCTTCGAGCACGTCCAGCGCATGCCGATCGCGTTCTTCACGCGCACCCGCACCGGCGCGCTGGTCTCGCGGCTCAACAACGACGTCATCGGCGCGCAGCGGACGTTCACCGCGACGCTGTCCGGGCTGGTCACCAACGTCATCCAGCTGGCGTTGTCGCTGGCCGTCATGCTCACGCTGTCCTGGCAGGTCACGCTGATCGCGCTGGTATTGCTACCGATCTTCGTCATCCCCGCCCGCCGGCTCGGCCGCCGGATGGCCGGGCTGCAGCGCGAAGCCGCGAACCTCAACGCCGGGATGACCACCCAGATGACCGAGCGGTTCTCGGCGCCGGGCGCGACGCTGGTGAAGCTGTTCGGCCGTCCGGTGCAGGAGGCGGACGACTTCGGGGTGCGCGCGGGGCGCGTGCGCGACATCGGCGTCCGGACCGCGATGCTGACGCGCTGGTTCATGACCAGCCTGACCCTGGTTTCGGCGCTGGCGCAGGCGCTCGTCTACGGCCTCGGCGGGTACCTGGCGCTGACCGGGGCGTTGGCTCCGGGCACGGTCGTCGCGCTGGCGCTGCTGCTGACCCGGCTCTACGCGCCGCTGACCGCGCTGGCCAACGTCCGCGTCGACGTCATGACCGCGTTGGTGTCCTTCGAGCGGGTCTTCGAGGTGCTCGACCTGGAGCCGATGATCAAGGAAAAGCCGTCCGCGCGCGCCCTTTCTGCTTCGGGTGGCGTCTCGGTGGAGTTCTCGGACGTCCGGTTCGGCTATCCGGCGGCGGACAAGTACTCGCTGGCGTCGCTGGAGGACGTCGCCACGCTCGACCACCGAGGCGGCGAGGAAGTGCTGCACGGGATCTCGTTCCGGGCCGAGCCGGGGCAGATGGTGGCCCTGGTCGGGTCTTCGGGGGCGGGGAAGTCGACGATCGCGTCGCTGCTGCCGCGGCTGTACGACGTCGACTCCGGTTCAGTCCGGCTGTCCGATGTGGACGTCCGGGAGCTGAGTTTCGCGTCCTTGCGCGAAACTGTCGGCGTCGTGACGCAGGACGGGCACCTCTTCCACGACACGATCCGCGCGAACCTGGCGTACGCGCGTCCCGGAGTCACCGACGAGGAGATCTGGGAAGCTCTGGAGCGGGCGCGGCTCGGCGAGCTGGTCCACGCGCTGCCGGACGGCCTCGACACGACGGTCGGCGAGCGCGGCTACCGCCTCTCCGGCGGCGAGCGCCAGCGGCTGACGATCGCGCGGCTCCTGCTGGCCCAGCCCAAGGTCGTCATCCTCGACGAGGCGACCGCCCACCTGGACTCGGAGTCCGAAGCGGCGGTCGGCGAGGCGCTGACCCACGCCCTGGCGGGCCGCACGGCCCTGGTCATCGCCCACCGCCTCTCGACGGTCCGGGCGGCCGACCAGATCCTGGTCCTCGAACACGGCGAGATAGTCGAGCGCGGAACCCACGAGCAGCTCCTCGCCGCCGGCGGCCGCTACGCAACCCTCCACGCCACCCAGTTCGCCGACGAAGAACCCGCCGTCGCGTGATCAGCGGGGCATCACCCGTGATCCGGGAGGCATCACGTGTGATTGGAGGGGCATCACCCGTGATTGGAGGGGCATCAGCCTGATGCCCGCCCAATCACGCGAGTGTCCCCTCCAGTCACGCGTGTGTCCCTTCTGATCACGCGTGATGCCCCTCGACGCACGTGTAGAGGGCGGTGACCAGGGCCATTTTGCGGGGGTCGTCGCGGATCAACGGGCCGAGCTGGTTGAGGGTGTAGCCGAAGGCGATGGCGTTTTCCGGGTCGGCTCCGCCGGTGGAGCCGCCGAGGCCGTCGTGGCCGAAGGCGGTGGGGTTGGGGCCGAAGCCGCGGGCGTCGCTGCCGAGGTAGAAGCCCAGGCCCCATTCGTTGGGGAGGCCGAGCACCGCGTCGATCTCCTTGCCCTGGCTCTCGCGCGCCCGGGCCAGTGCGGCGGGGGACAGGAGCGTGCCGTCGGTGAGGCCGGCGTAGATCGTCGCGATCGCGCGGGCCGTGCCGTGGCCGTTCAACGCCGGCATGACCGCCTGCCGCCAGGCCGGCTCGTTGGCGTCGTGGCCCTGCAGGCGCGGGTTCATCAGCGCGGCCTGGGCGACCGGGCCGGCGGCGGCGAACGCCGTGGCCAGCGCGTTCGCCATCTCCTCGGTCATCACCGGGTCGACCAGGGTCGCGCAGCGGTCGAGGTCGGCCGGAGACGCCAGGCCGATCGAGAAGTCCGCGCCCAGCGGCCCGGCGACCTGCTCGGCGAAGAACTCGCGGATGCCCTGCCCGGCGACCCGGCGCACGACCTCGCCGACGAGCCAGCCGTAGGCCAGCGCGTGGTAGCCACCCGCGGACCCGGGCTCGGTCAAGGGTTCCTGCGCCGCGTAGAGCGACGTCATCAGCTCCCAGTCGTACAGCTCCTCGATCGCCACCGGCCGGTCCAGGCCGATCCCGGGCACGCCGGAGCGGTGCGAAAGCAGCCACCGCACCGGGATCTCCGACTTCCCGGCCGCGGCGAACTCCGGCCAGTACTTCGCGACCGGCGCGTCCACGTCGAGCTCGCCCGCGTCGGCGAGCCGGTGGGCGCAGATCGCGGTCATGCCCTTGGTCGTCGACCAGACGTTGGCCAGGGTGTCCGGCTGCCACGGCCGCGCGCGGTCCGGGCCGGACCAGCCGCCCCACAGGTCCACCACCACTTCGCCGTGGCGGATGGCGGTGAACGCGGCTCCCAGTTCGCCGCGGGAGCGGAAGTTCTCCTCGAAGGCTTCGCGCACCGGCTCGAAGCCGGGCGCGCACTCGCCGTGCACGGTCGCCGTGGCGCTGTCCATCGGACCTCCTCCAGGAACGACCGATCCACACCGACCAGTCGGTATGTTGACGTTAGGGCGACCGGGCGCGTCCGTCAAGACGTGCCCGGGCGGTGCTTTCCCACCGATTCACCGCAGGCGCGGGACGATTTCCCCGTACTTCGCGAGCAGCCCGGCGTTCGCCTCGTCGCCACCCTCCACATTGGAGCTTCGCCACAGCGGGACGTCGAGGCCCTCGGCCGTTCCGCGGTCGTAAACCTCGGCCAGCACGAGGTTCCACAGGAACGCGTTGACCACTGTGGACAGCGGCGCGGTGCGCGGGGCGGCCGGCGGGTAGCTCGCGTCACCGGGGACGACCAGCGAGTCCAGCACCACCGTGCCCTGCTCGACCAGCGTGCTCGACGACCGCCGCGGCGCCGCCGCCACGCACGCCCGCGACGTCACCGCGATCACCGCCGCGCCCCGCTTGTGCGCTTCGAGGCACAGCTCGACCGGGTAGGGGTTGACGCCGGAGGTCGAGAACACCACCAGCACGTCGTCCGGCCCCGGCGCGCGCTCGGCCAGCACCTCCGCGGCCAGGCCGCTGCGCCGCTCGGTCTGCGTGCTGGACACCGCGCCGTGCAGCGGCAGCAGGTCCGGGTGGTAGAGCGGGTAGACGCACGCGAGCCCGCCGGCCCGGTAGAACGTCTCGGCGACCGCGGCCAGCGAGTGCCCGGCGCCCGCGGTGTAGACCAGTGCGTCGGCCCGGATCACCCCCAGCACCAGGTCCGCCGCGGCCCGCACCGCTTCGGTGTTGGCCCGCTCGACTTCCGCCAGCTGCTCGGCGACGCTGCCTGCGATGTCCGTGGCGCTCACCACACCCACCCTTCCGTCGGGGATCGGGCGCCGAATCTACCGTGCGGACCACTTCGCACGGTGGAATAGCCGGACGGGGGACCGAGGTTGACCCGGACACGGGGGAACAGGAGGACGGGTGGTCGAGGTGGATCCGGCGGTGGCCGTGTGGCGGGCGCGCGGGCAGGCCCGGGCCGTCGTGCTCGTGCTGCACGGCGGAGCGGAGCGGGGCACCGGCAGCGTGCCCCCGTGGAAACTGGCCTACCTCAGGATGGTGCCGATCGCGCGCGCTCTGCACCGGAACGGCCGCAAGACCGGCGTCGAGGTGCGGCTGCTGCGCAACCGGCGCTACGGCTGGAACGCGCCCGCCGAAGACCCCATCGACGACGCCCGCTGGGCCCTCGACCGCATCCGCGCCGACCACCCCGGCCTGCCGGTCGTCCTGGTCGGTCACTCGATGGGGGCACGGGTGGCGCTGCGGGTGGCCGACGACCCGGCCGT
The DNA here is from genome assembly GCF_053600695.1 of Amycolatopsis sp. NPDC005003. NCBI lineage: Bacteria > Bacillati > Actinomycetota > Actinomycetes > Pseudonocardiales > Pseudonocardiaceae > Amycolatopsis > Amycolatopsis sp. NPDC005003. The sequence goes on from NZ_JBSGAI010000017.1 coordinate 103,397, forward strand.
GCGCGGGGTCTGCGCCCTCGCGCCGTGGACACCGCGGGGCGAGCCGGTCGAGGCCGTCGCCGGGCGGTCGGTGCTGATCGTGCACGGCACCCGCGACCGGATGACGAGCCCGGCGGAGTCCCACGCCTTCGCCGAACGGGCCGCGGGCGTCGCCGCGCGCCTCGCCCGCTTCGAAATGGCCAACGAGGGCCACGCGATGCTGCGCCGCGCCCGGGTCTGGACCCGGCTGACGGTGGCCTTCACCCTGGACCTGCTGGCCGGGGACGACGGCGGGACCCTCCGCGGGGCCTGGGCGGCGCCCGGTCCGCAGCGGCTGCGGATACCGGTGTGAAAACGCCCCGAACAGGGCATTCGGCGACACGCGCCGCGGGGGTGCGGCGACTAGGATCGATCACCGGCGAACCTGGCCGGCCGGAGGGAGCACCCGTGACCACTTCGAGCGCTGACCGGGCGTCGGCCCGGGACGTCCCGGACGGGACCCGGTGGCCGGGCCTGGCCACCCCGCCGCACTCCGCACTGCGCGCGCGGATCGCCGCCGCGCTGTTCCGCCACGCGGTCCGCCCGCTCGACGTCCGGGTGACCTTCCCGGACGGCACCGTGCTCGGCGCGGGCGGCCCCGGATCGCCCGAGATGCGCATCCTGCGCCCGGAGGCGTTCTTCCACCGCCTCGGCGTCGACGCCAAGATCGGCTTCGGCGAGTCCTACATGGCCGGTGACTGGACCGCCTCCGACCTCGCCGAGGTGCTGACGCCGTTCGCCGAGCGGATGGCCACGCTCGTCCCGCCGGCGCTGCAGAAGTTCCGCCGGCTCGCCGAGCGGACGCAGCCGCCGTCGGAGGAGAACACCCTCGAGGGCGCGCGGGCCAACATCCACCGGCACTACGACCTGTCCAACGACCTGTTCGGCGCCTTCCTCGACGAGTCGATGACGTACTCCTCGGCGCTGTTCGGCCTCGACGACGACCTCACCGCCGCCCAGCACCGCAAGATCGACAGCGTGCTCGACTACGCCGGGGTCCGCGAAGGCAGCGAAGTCCTCGAAATCGGCACCGGATGGGGTGAACTCGCCATCCGCGCCGCGGCCCGCGGCGCGCACGTGACGTCACTGACCATCTCGGAGGAGCAGCGCGCGCTGGCCACCGAACGCATCGCGGCGGCCGGGTTCTCCGACCGCGTCGAAGTGAAGCTGTGCGACTATCGCGAGTCGGGCGGCCGGTACGACGCCGTGGTCAGCGTCGAGATGATCGAGGCCGTCGGCGCGTCCTACTGGCCGGAGTTCTACCGGGTGATCGGCGAGCGGCTGCGCCCGGGCGGGCGGTTCGGCCTGCAGGCCATCACCATGGACCACGACCGGATGATGGCGGCGTCCCGTGCCTACGGCTGGGTGCACAAGTACATCTTCCCGGGCGGCCTCATCCCGTCGGTGCGGTCGATCGAGGAGGGCGTCAAGGCGAACACCCGGCTCAAGCTGGCCGGGATGCGCGAGTTCGGCCAGGACTACGCGCGCACGCTACGGTGGTGGCGCGAACGGTTCCTGCACCGCTGGGCCGACATCGCCGGGTTCGGGTTCGACGACGTCTTCCGCCGGATGTGGGAGTTCTACCTGGCCTATTCCGAGGCCGGGTTCCGGTCCGGGTACCTCAAGGTCCACCAGTTCGGCTACGAGGCAACCGGCCGGTAACCGCAACCCGACCCCGGTACCGGGCGTCCTCCTTCCGAGGACGTGCGGTGTACTGACGACGACAGTTTGTCCGGATCGGGATTGGGTGATGGTGATGACGTACCGTGGCGACGACGGCGGGCGCCGGATGCCGCCGCCCCGGCCCGCCGGCCGCTCCCGGGACCACCAGCGCGCGCAGATGATGCCGCTGCCCGGGCGGGGCCGCAGCCCGTACGACGAGCGCACCCGCCCGATGGGCACCCGCGAGCCCGAGTACGCCCCGCCACCGCCGCCGCGCGACGATCCGCCCCGCCGTCCGGCCGAGGACGAGTACCCGCCCTCCCGGCCGCCGCGCCGTCGCCGCTGGAGCATCGGCAAGGTGCTCGGTGCCCTGGTGCTGGTCTTCGTCGTGTTCCTCGCCGGCATCTGGGTGTACCTCGAGTTCTCGATCAAGCGCGTCGACGCGCTGGCCGACTACTCCGGCCGCCCGGTGGCCGCGTCCGGCACCAACTGGCTGATCGTCGGCTCGGACAGCCGGGAAGGCCTGACCGCGGAGGACGAAGAGCGGCTCGCCACCGGCGACGTCGCGGCGGCGGGCGGCGGGCAGCGCACCGACACGATCATGGTCGCGCACCTGCCGGACAACAGCACCAAGCCGACGCTGCTTTCGCTGCCGCGCGACTCGCAGGTGTCGATCCCCGGGCACGGCAAGAACAAGATCAACGCGGCCTTCTCCCTCGGCGGCCCGAAACTGCTCGCGCAGACCGTCGAAGGCGCGACCGGCCTGCACATCGACCACTACGCGGAGATCGGCTTCGGCGGGTTCGCCAAGATCGTCGACGCGATCGGCGGGGTCGAGATGTGCATCGACAAGGACATGAACGACACCATGACCGGCATCAACATCAAGGCCGGCTGCCCGCAGACGCTCGACGGCCGCGAAGCGCTCGGCTTCGTCCGGATGCGCCACAGCGCGGCGACCCCGCGTTCGGACCTCGACCGCGTGGCCAACCAGCGCAAGTTCATCGGCGCGCTGGTCAGCCAGATCGCCAGCCCCGGCACCCTGCTGAACCCGTTCGACTTCTTCCCGCTGCTGTCCTCGGCGCCGGACGCGCTGACCATGGACTCGGGCGACCACGTGCACAACCTCGCCGGCCTGGCGATCGCGATGCGCGGGATCTCTTCCGGTGGCGTGGTGACCACGACGGTGCCGGTGACCAGCGGGTCGGCGGAGAACTGGGACAAGGCCAAGTCGAAGCAGCTGTTCGACGCGCTGAAGAACGACACCGAGGTCCCGGACAGCGTCATCGTGAATTAGCTCGCGTGCGGGGTCCCGGCCGGGGCACCATGAAGTGCATGGAAGCCCCGGCCGAGACCTACCGCGAGGACGGATTCACCCTGGCCCGTTGGCAGTTCGCCGACGGGCCGGAGCTCGTCGCGACGGTCAACGCGTCCCTCGAGCACCTCGGCGCGTGGATGATCTGGGCGACCGGCGGCTACACCGCCGAGGACGGCGCGGAATTCCTGCGCACCACCCGGGAGAACTGGGAGAGCGGCGAAACGCACGACTTCGCGATCCGCGTGGACGGCTCGATCGCCGGGGCCGTCGGCATCATGGCGCGCGAAGGCGGTGTCGAGATCGGCTACTGGCTCGCTCGCGGGTTCGTCGGCCGCGGCCTGATCACCCGGGCCGTCCGGGTGCTGACGGCGGAGGCGTTCCGCCTGGGCGCCGGGTACGTCGAGATCAAGCACGACGAGCGCAACGTCCGAAGTGGAGCGGTGCCCGCGCGCCTGGGGTTCACCGAGGTGCGCACCGAGCCGGCGGAGAAGCCGCTGGCACCGGAGTGCACGGGCACCAACCACGTCTGGCGGCTCGCTAGGACACCTTGTTCCGCTCCCGCAGCACCTTGAGCGCCTCGTCGGCGTGCACGGTGAAGTTCAGCTCGCTCTTGATCTTCGCGAGGACCTTCCGGTCTTCGCCGATCACGAAGGTGGCCCGCTTGGTGTGTATCGGCACCAGTTTCCGCCACACGCCGAACTGCTTCGCGACTTCACCCTCCACATCGGACAGGAGTGGGTAGTCGAAGCTGTTGGCTTCCGAGAAGGCCCGCTGCTTGGTGATGGCATCCGGGCTGATCCCGACCCGGTGCGCGCCGACGGCGGCGAACTCGGCGGCCAGGTCGCGGAAGTGGCAGCTCTCGGCGGTGCAGCCACCGGTCATGGCGGCCGGGTAGAAGAACAGGACCACCGGCCCGGTGGCCAGGAAGTCCGAGAGCGTGCGCTCCTGGCCCCGGTCGTCGGGCAGCGTGAAGTCGGGGGCGAGGTCTCCGGCGTCCATGGACGTCCTTTCTCGTCGGCGGCAGAACCCATCCTGCCGGGTGTTCGGAGCCGACGGGACACCGGCTTGGTCGTCACTTCCGCGGGTGCCGCGCGATCAGCTCGTCGACCTCGTCACCCGTGGCCGAATCGGCCACGAACGGCCCCCGCGCGGCGACCACACCCAGCTGGCGCAGCCGGGCCGCCTGCTCGTGCGTCCGGACGCCTTCCGCCCCCACCCGCAGGTTCAGCTCGCGCGCCCGGGTGATCAGCTGCGTCAGGTGCCGCAGGTCGGACTCCGCCGGGTCGTCCGTGTCCAGCGCGTCGACCACCGGGCCCGACAGGATCACGTGCCGCACCGGCAGGCGGTGCTGGGGAATCAGCTCCAGGTCCGCCGAGCCCGAGATCGTCAGCACCAGCTGGGCGCCCAGGTCGGCCAGCACCGCCAGGGAGTCCAGGACCTCGCCGCGCGGGTCGAGCATCGATTCGCGGTCGGTGCACAGGCGCAGCGCCCGTGCCGGGAGCTCGTGCTTGTCCAGCTGCTCCTTCACCAGCAGCACCAGGTCCGGGTCGATCGCCAGCCGGGCCGGGAGCCGGACGCAGACGTCCGGGGCCGCGTCGCCCAGGTGCGTGCGCCAGCGGGCCGTGGCGGCCAGCGATTCGGCGAGGAGCCAGCGGCCCAGCGGCACCGTCATGCCCGTCGTCTGGGCCAGCGGGTAGAACTCCTCGGAGCCGAGCTCGCCCTTCTCCGGGTGGTTCCACCGCAGCCCGGCGTTGACGGCGGCGAGCTCGTCCGGCCGCGCGAGCTTCACCGTCGGCTGGTAGACCAGCGAGAACTCGCCGTTCTCCAGGGCACCGGCGATCACCGCGCCCAGCTGGTAGCGGCCGCGGTCGCGGGCGTCCAGCTCCGGGTCGAACAGCATCCACTGCGCCTTGCCGGCTTCCTTGGCCCGGTGCAGCGCGATTTCCGCCGCCCGCAGCAGTTCCGCCGCGCCGCCCTCGACGGCCGCGCGCACGACGATGCCGGCGCTCGCGCTGACGCCGATGCCGTGCCCGCCCAGGTAGATCGGTTCGTTCAGGTCTTCGAGGGCGCGCTCGACCAGCCGGACGACTTCGGTGGCCGCCAGCTCGCCCCGCAGCAGCACCGCGAAACCGTCGCCGGAAAGCCTCGCCACGAACCCGTCGTGGTGGCCGGTGAAGACCGCGGACAGCTTGTTCGCGACCCCGCGCAGCACCTGGTCGCCGACCCCGGCGCCGAGGCCGTCGTTGATCACCTTGAAGCCGTCGACGTCGAGGTAGATCAGCGCGATGTCGTCGCGGGCGCCGGCGCCGAGCGCGGCCTCCAGCTTGGTGGTGAACGACGACGCGTTGGGCAGGCCGGTCAGCGGGTCGTGCACGTTCTGGTGCAGCAGCCGCTCCTGCAGCAGGTGCAGCTCGTTCGCGTCCGACACCATCAGCACCGGGTAGATCGAGCCGGGGCGGTCGCCGGGCAGCCGGGCGAGCGTGACGTCGGCCCAGAGCTGCCCGTCCTCGGTGTGGTCGAGCAGCATCCGCTCCTGGTAGCGGTCGCGCCCCCCGCGCACCTGCTCCAGGCCCTCCTCGAGCCGGGCGACGTCGTGGTCGGTCGAGCCGAGGTCGCTGATGTGCCTGCCCCGCAAGCGGTCCGGCGAGCAGCCGAGCAGCTGGCCGAGGGCGAGGTTCGCCTCGACGATGTCGCCGTCGGGGCCGGCCAGCGCGATCCCCATCGGCGACGCGGCGTACAGCGCGGTGAACCGCAGCAGCGCCCCGTCGTGTTGCGAACCGGCCTGGTCGACCGCGTCGTGGGCGACCTCCAGCAGGAGTGCTTCGAGCTCCTCCGGGGGAAGCGTTACTCCTTTGGTGTCGGCCAACGTCGCCGCCCACCGGCGCGCCACGTCCAGTAGCCCTGACGCGGCACCGGGTTCAGGCACACTCCACCTCTTCACGCACAGGTATGGCCAGGTCGGACACGGTGTCGGGGATCATGAAGCCACACCAGGCAGCCTTCGCCCACGATCGATGCCACGCCATCATGTGCGTGACAGGGTGTCTACCGGCTGAACGAGTGAACGAATCTCCACAAGCGGTAACTTTTCGTTACCTAGTGTATGCGGGGGTGGACGGGTCCCGGGTCAGCGGGGGGTCAGGTGGACCGGCAGGCCGTCCGCGGGCACCGGTAGCGAGACGTAGTCCCAGCGCGCGGTGTAACTCTCCGGAACCGACCAGTGGTACGCCCGCAGCAGTTCGTGCATCAGCAACTTCACCTCGAGACCGCCGAAGTGCAGCCCGATGCACTTGTGCGCGCCGCCGCCGAACGGCATCCACGCCATCCGGTGCGACTTGTCCTCGCGCCGCGGCTCGGCGAAGCGCTCGGGGTCGAACGCGAAGGGGTTCGTCCAGCACTCCGGCGCGAAGTGGTTGACCGTGGGGGAGACGCCGACCAGGGTGCCGGCCGGGATGTAGTGGCCGAGCACCTCGGTGTCCTTGACGGTCTGGCGGGTCAGCGACGGCACCGGCGCGACCAGCCGCAGCGCTTCTTTCATGACCAGGTCGAGGGTTTCGAGCTTTTCGACGGCCGCGATGTCGGGCAGTTCGTCGCCGAGCGCCAGGGACTCCGCGCGGGCGCGTTCCTGCCACTCGGGGTGCTTCGCCAGGTAGTAGGCCATGGCGCTGGCGGTGATGGTCGTCGTGTCGTGCGCGGCCATCATCAGGAAGATCATGTGGTTGACGATGTCGGTGTCGGAGAACCGGTCGCCGTCCTCGGTGGTGGCCTGGCAGAGCGCGGCGAACAGGTCGCCGCCGCCCGAACGTCGCTTGGCGGGCAGGGTTTCGCCGAAGTAGCGCTCGAGGACCCGGCGCCCGCGCAGCCCGGCCGACCAGCGCCCGCCCGGCACTCCGAAGCGCACGAAGGCGGTGCCGGCCCGCACCGAGCTGACGAACGCGCGGTTGATCCGGGCGGCGTCGGCGCCGCTGCGCATGCCCATGAACACGCGGGTCGCGACGTCGAGCGTCAGCTGTTTGAGCGCCCAGTACAGCCGCGGCCGCTCGCTCGAGCCCCAGTTCGCGACGCCTTCGCGCAGGGCCGGCCCCATTTCGCCGACGTAGCCGGCCAGCCGGGGCCGCGTGAAGGCCTCCTGCATGATCCGGCGGTGCAGGTGGTGCTCGCCGAAGTCCATCAGCATCAGGCCGCGCTCGAAGAACTTCTCGATGAAGAACTTCCAGCCCTCCTGGGAGAACGCCTTGTCCTTGTTGGCGAGCGCGATCTGCGTGGCTTCGGGCCCGGCCAGCGCGACGATCCGGCGGCCGAACCCGCCGGTCCACGACACCGGGCCGTAGAGCTCGTAGCGGCGCAGGCCGAACGCGGGGCCGAATCGCATCATCTCGAGCATGTGCCCGACCAGCGGCGGCCCTTCGTCGCCCAGCACCGGCTTGAGGCCGCTGCCCGCGGGCGGCGTCGCGAGTTCCTTGACCGGCCAGCGCGACCGCAGCCAGCGCTCGTCGACCTTCTGCGGCAGGGGGAGCGCGGTCAGTGGCGGCACGCGTTCGCGCAGTGCTTCGGCGGCTCGGCTCACGGTGCGCGGCAAGGTGACCATCTCCCCGTCGAGATCGGTTATCCCTCCACGATGCACCCTTGTTGACGGTCTGACAACACCTGGGTCGCCGTCCGTTCGGGTGGACTGCGCCGGTACTCGCTGGGCGTGACACCCCGGACCCGTTTGAACGCCGCGCTGAACCCGAAGGCGTCGGCGTACCCGACGCTGCGGGCGACCTCCGAGACGGTGGCGGTGGTCCGCGCCACCAGCAGGTCCGCGGCGAGCGCCATGCGGTGGCGGGTGAGGTGGGTCAGCGGCGGTTCGCCGACCAGTTCGGCGAACCGCTTGGCCAGTGTCGAGCGGGACACCCCGGCGCGGCCGGCCAGGGTTCCGACGGTCCACGGCGCCGCGGGGTCCTCGTGCAGCAGGCGCAACGCGCGGCCGACCACCGGGTCCCGCTGCGCGGACCACCACGCCGGGGCCTCGCCGCCGGGCCGGTCGAACCACTCGCGCAGCGTGCAGACGAGCATCCAGTCGAGCAGCCGGTCGAGCACGACCTGCTGCCCGGGGGTGTCGGTGGCGACCTCGGCGGCGAGGTGGTCCAGGACGGCGTCGCCGGTACCGCCGCCATCGACGCGCAGGACGGGCGGCAGGGCGTCCAGCAGCGGACGGCTGACCTCGCCGCCGGCCGGGTAGGCGCCGACGATCAGCGTGGTGGGGCCGTCGCCGTCGTCGCGCCAGCCGCGCCGGTGCTGTGTCCCGCCCAGCTCGGGGGCGGCGCAGTACTCGCCGCACGCGACGGACTCCGCGGCGGTGCCGATTTCGTCGACGAAGCGGAAGGTCCCGGGGCCGCGCACGACGACGGTGTCGTAGGCGTTCAGCGGCTCGGGCTCGCCGTGCTCGGGGACGATCCAGCCGCCACCGGAGAGCACGGTGCACAGGGTCAGCGGCGCGCCGTCGACGAAGTGCAGGGAAAACGGCGGCGTCAGGGCCGAGCTGCCGAACAGCGAGCCGTGGGCCCGGACACCGCGGAAGAGGTCGTCCACGATCACGAGGTTAGACGAATGGACAGGGATTCCGGGGTTTCACCCATGGGATCGTCCGCGCTGGGCCCGTTCAATCAAGGGCATGACCGCACTGACTCCGGACGATCTCGCATTCCTCCGCCGCCCCCTGCACGGGTTCCTGACCGTGGCCGGTGGCCGGCCCCGCCCCGTGTGGTTCGAGGCGGCCGACGACGGCACGATCCAGCTGTTCTCGGAACCGGACGCGCCCAAGGTGCGCCGCGTCCGCCGCGACCCGCGCGCGTCGATCGTGGTCGCGGCCCCGGTGGGCGAGCGGGAGCGCTGGGTGTCGGTCGAGGGCCGGATCTCGGTGGAACCCGACGGGGCGCACGAGCTGGCGCAGCGCCTGGCCGCCCGCTATTGGGACCTCGAGGATCCGGACCGGGCGGCCGACGCGAAGGCGATCCGGGACACCGACCAGGTCCGGCTCGTCCTGCACCCGGAAACCGTGCAGCGCTACGCCTTCTGAGCCCCCGCGCCGCTCAGCGGGCCAGGGCCGCCGCTGTCTCGGCTTCGAGCGCTTCGAGGGCGCTCAGTGCTTCGGCGCCGGCAGGGTCGTCGCCGGTCCCGGCGCGGAAGAACGCGAGCGCACGGCGGCCGCAGTCGTGCAACGCGGGGAGCAGCTCGGCCGCCGGGGCGGCCCAGTCCGTCGCGCCCGCGCCGTTCGCGCTCAGCACCGCGCTTCCGTGCAACCGGACCTCGGCACCGGCCGGTTCCAGGTAGTACTCGCCGGGATACCGGTTGATGTAGGCGCCGAACGGCTCGCCCGCGGCGAGCTGCGCCGGGGCCTGGAAGCACAGGCTCGCGACCAGCGGAAGGAGTTCGTCTTCGACGAAGACACCCGGGGAGTCCGTGCCTGCCAGCAGAATGCGTCCGTACCAGTAGTCCTGCCCGCCGGGCAGGCCCAGGGCGGGCCCCGGCTCGGTGGTGAACACGTCCGAGCCGGTCCGGACGCCGAACTGCGCGGTCACTGGCATGGTGAACCCTATCCCACGATCTTCGCGATGGCGTCGAGCAACGTCTTGGACAGGTGCTCGACGCCGGGGCTGCCGGGCAGCGGGAAGAACTGCCCGATGCCCGGGCTGGTGTTCGGCAGCTGGGTGCCGAACTGCACCCTGATCCCGCTCGGCAGGGTGAACCGGACCGGTCCCTTGATGGTGACGCCGGGCGTGACCACCGAGTTCGGCTGGGCACCGTTCAGCACCCGCAGCGGGGTGGGCCGCCCGAGCCCGGTCGGTCCCATGGAAATCGAATCGATCACCCCGCCCGGGTTGTCGAGCAGGTTGACCGCGCTCTGCAGTTCGGCCTGGACGTCCGCCGCGGTGTGCCCGCTGGGCCAGAAGCTCTGGCCGTTCGCGCCGGTCTTGGTGAAGTCGTAGTGCGCGATGGTGTGCTCGTCGAGGAAGTGGACCATGTTCGAGCCGGGGTAGGACCCCATCGCCGGTCCGGGGGTGGTGGGCGCCGGGGTGCGGGCGTGGAACAGCTTGGTCAGGTTGCCGAGCCGCTGGAACTCGGTCGCGTTGCCGGCCGCCTGGCCCACCAGGTCCGCCACCTCCGAAGCCGTCCTCCCGCGGGCGACCGCGAGGTCCATCAGCTCCGCGAGCATCGCGGCGCTCGGCTTCCCGCCGGCGTTGGTCAGCAGCGTGCGGAGCAGACCGCCGTCGTTGGCCAGCGCGGCGAGCATCTTGTCCAGCTGCGCGATGTCGTCGGTCGCCTTGATCAGCTCGTCCAGCAGCGGCGCGTCGTTGTGCAGGCGGGTGAGCAGCCCGGTCAGCTCGGCCGGGTTCGCGGTGCCGGCCAGCAGCCTGCCGAGCATCGGCGCGTCACCGCCGGCTCCGGTGACGATGCCGAGGAGCCGGTTGACCTCCGCGACCGAGCCCGCCTTGCCGACCATGGCCCGGATCAGCGCGGCGTCGCCACCGGCCGCGGTCACCCCCCGGACCAGCTGCGCGACCTCGGCCCAGCTCGCGGTGCCGAGGAGATCGTCCAGCAACGCGGCGTCCCGGCCGAGCGCGAGGACCACCGCGCGCAGCTCCGCCACGTTCGGCGCGAGCCGCAGCAGGCGGATCAGCCGCGGTGTCTCGCCGACCAGCGTGCGCAGCTCCAGGAATTCGGTGATGTTCGCGGTCCGGCGGACGACCAGCATGATCTCCTCGATCGTGGTGATCTCCGCGACGATCGCGCGCACCGCGACGAGGTCGCCGCGCGCCCAGATCAGCAGCATCACGAACCGGGTGCCGCCGCCGGCCGACTCGACCAGTGCGCGCAGCCACCGGGCTTCGCCGAGGAACTTCAGCACCCGGCCGGGAATCAGGATCGACAGGATGTCGAACACCGAGCGGCCGACCAGCTTCCCGCGCTCGTAGTCGGACAGGTCGTCCCGCACCCACGCCTGGTAGATCCGCCAGGCGGCCATGGCGACCAGGACGACCACGCCGATGACGGCGAGCACGATGAGGATCACCTTGATCACCGCGGCCGCGGCGGCGAGGAACGCGGCCACCGCGGCGATCGCCTCGAGCAGCAGCGCGATCCCGCCGATCGCCAGGATGACCAGGGCCGCCACGACGATCACCGCGACCACGATCAGCGCGATCCACGCGAGCACCTTGACGAAGTCCCACAGCTCCTGCAGGAAGCCGACCAGGACCCCGCCCAGGAAGTGGGCCGCCCGGCTGAGCCAGCTCTCGTCCTGGATCTCGTGGGCCCGCTTGTCGATCTGCGCGCCGAGCCCGGTGACCACCTTCTCCTGCGCGGCCACGGTGTCGTCGACCTTCTTCGCCGCCTGGGCGCGGCCTTCGTCGAGCTGCCTGCCCCAGCCCGCGTCGGCATCGGTGACGGCCTTGCCGAGCTCGCGGTCGGTGTCGGCGACCGCGGCGGCGATCCCGTCCGTCGCGTTCTTGGCGGCCTTGCCGATGGTGTCGTCGGTCTGGCTCATGGTGTCCGCGGCGTGGGTTTCGAAGTCGGCTGCCGCCTGCTCGAGCGGCCGGCCGACCTGCGCGGTGCCGGCGGAGATCCGGCCCACCGTGTCCGTGGCTCCGGTGCCGAACGCCTGCCCGGCCTGGGAAACCTGCGCCTGCTGCGCGCTGTCGAACTCGCCGAGGCCGGCCGCCAGCTGGGTGTCGGCCTCGGCGACGACCTGCGCGGCCGCGCTCGCCGGTGCGCCGCGCAGCGCGCCGGCCACCTGCGTGGAGAAGGTGTCGATCGTGGCGTTCGCTTCGGCGGTCTGCGCGTCGATCTGGCCGGCCGCGTTCTCGCCCTGCGTCCGCATCCCGGTCGCCCCGGCCTCGCCGAGCTGCTGCAGGGCGGGACCGAGTTCGGCCCGTTGCCGGGTGAGGGCCTCGGTCAGCCGGTCGGCCGACCGGCGCAGGCCGTCGATGGCGTCGTCCGCGGACTTGCCGATCCCGTCGGTCGCGGTGCGCCGCTCCGCCTCGATCTTCTTGTGCCCGGCCCGGCGGGCTTCCTCGAACTTCTCGGCGTTGTCCCGGCCCTCGCGGAGGAACTTCTCGGCGAGGTCGTTCCCGTCCTTGCGGACCGCGGCGGCGACCTCCTGCCCGGCCGCCTCGATCTTCCCGGCCGCGTCCCCGGCCATCTCGCGGGCTTCGGCCGCGATCCGGGGCCCCCGTTCGGCCGGCTGGTACTGCTGGGCCTTCTGCTCGCCGACGGCGCGGGCCCGGCTCGCGCGCGTGCCGCATTCCCGGATCGCGCGGGCGGCCTCGTCCTCGCCGGACTTCCGGGCCGCCTGCGCCCGGGTGCCGGCGGCCTTCAGCAAGGCGGCCTTGTGCCCGTCCACCGCGGCGTCGAGGGCGGTGTTCTTCTCGCGGGCGGCGTCCCCGACCTCGGCGAGCTTGGCCCGGCGCTGGGCGTTGATCCCGTCACGGGCACTGGCGAACCCGGTGCGGACGCGATCCAGCGCGGAGTCCAGCGTGCCCAGCACCGAGTCCTGCTCCGTCCGGGCCGCGGCCCGGATCACCTGACCGGCCGCCGCCGCGGCCGTGCGGACCTCCGCCCGCCGGCCGGCCGCGGCGTCGGCGACGGCGATCCGCCGGGCGGCGACCCGGCCGTCGAGCTCGCTCGAGCCGCTCTCGGTGGCGGCCTGCGGTGAGGACGATGACGCACCCGCCTCCGGGGCCGGGGCCGGGGCCGGGGCCGGCGGCTCGGCCGTCGCGACGGCGGCCTGCGGGGCGGGTGGCTCGGCGGAAGCCGGCGGCGGCGCGGCCGGCGGCGGAGGTGCGGCGGGCGGCGCCGCGGTCACCCCGGCCTGGCCGGGCGACGGCGCCGGTTCGTCCTGCCGCTGCACGCTGACGTTTTCCGCCGCCCCGGGCGCCGCGGAGGGCTGCAGCAGCTTGGCCACGGCGTTCTGCCCGGCCGCGCTCTGCAGGGCGAGGATCGCGCGAGGGCTGCTGAGCACGCGCGGACGTCCGGACCGGTCGGAGCCGGTCACCGGCCCGGGACCGGCCGGATCGGCGGTGCGGGCCCGGGTGTGCGCGGCGTCGGCGGGCTCGCCGGTCTCCGCTTCAGCCTTGTCCCGGCGCACCGGTCCATCGTGCCCCGCGTCCGGCCGCGCCGAAGGGGCCGAACGGGCAGCCGTGCGGGCAGGGGTGCCAGGGCCGGACGGAGGCAGCGGCAGCGCGGCTCGGAGCAAAAAAGCCCGGCCACGCCCCGGGCGAACCCAGGGCGTGGCCGAGCCGGTCAGGAGGAGCTCAGTCCCAGTCGAGCGCGCCGCCCGACTGGTACTCGATCACGCGGGTCTCGAAGAAGTTCTTCTCCTTCTTCAGGTCCATCGCCTCGGACATCCACGGGAACGGGTTCTCGGTCTCGCCGAAGATCGGCTGGAGGCCGATCTGCTGGGCGCGGCGGTCGGTGATGAAGTGCATGTACTGCTCGCACAGCTGCGCCGACAACCCGAGCATGCCGCGCGGCATCGTGTCGCGCGCGTACGCGACCTCCAGCTCGCACGCCTCCTGCAGCATCCCGCGGACCTCCGCCTGGAACTCTTCGGTCCACAGGTGCGGGTTCTCGATCTTGATCTGGTTGATGCAGTCGATGCCGAAGTTCAGGTGGATCGACTCGTCGCGCAGGATGTACTGGTACTGCTCGGCGATGCCGACCATCTTGTTCCGGCGGCCCAGCGACAGGATCTGCGCGAAGCCGGTGTAGAACCACATGCCCTCGAAGATCACGTAGAACGCGACGAGGTCACGCAGGAACGCCTGGTCGGCCTCCGGCGTGCCGGTCTCGAAGTCCGGGTTCTCCAGGTTCTGCGTGTACTTCAGCGCCCACGCGTCCTTGTCCGAAATGGACGGGACCTCGCGGTACATGTTGAACAGCTCGCCCTCGACCAGGCCGAGGCTCTCGCAGATGTACTGGAAGGTGTGCGTGTGCACGGCCTCCTCGAACGCCTGGCGCAACAGGTACTGGCGGCACTCGGGGTTGGTGATCTGCCGGTACACCGCGAGCACGATGTTGTTGGCCACCAGGGACTCCGCCGTCGCGAAGAAGCCCAGGTTGCGCTTGAGCATCTGCCGCTCGTCCTCGGTGAGGCCTTCTGGGGACTTCCACAGCGCGATGTCGGCCTGCATGGCGACCTCGGTCGGCATCCAGTGGTTGTTGCAGCCGGCCAGGTACTTCTCCCACGCCCACTTGTACTTCATGGGCAGCAGCTGGTTGACGTCGGCGCGCGCGTTGATCATGCGCTTGTCGTCGACGTTGATCCGGGCGGCGCCGACCTCGATTTCCCCGAGGCCGGTCGCGTCCGTCGTCTCCACGTTGGTCATTTCTGCAGGGATTCCTTTACTGGCAGGCTTCGCAGTCGGGGTCGTCGATGCGGCAGGCGGCGCCTTCGGTGGCCACGAAGTCGACGTCCGGCTCGGGCTTCGGCGACGGCGTCGGGGCGGGCACCGGCGTGGGAGCCGGAGCAGCCGCGGCGGGGGCGGGCGCCGGGGTGGCCGAGACGGCGTTCAGCTTGCCGTCGGTGCCGCGCAGGGTGCTCTTCTCCACGTGCGTCGCCGACTGCGCGCGCAGGTAGTACGTGGTCTTGAGGCCCTTGTGCCACGCGTAGCGGTAGAGCTGGTCGAGCTTGCGGCCGCTCGGCGCCGCGATGTAGAGGTTCAGCGACTGCGCCTGGTCGATCCACTTCTGGCGCCGCGAACCCGCGTCCACCAGCCACTTCGACTCGATTTCGAACGCCGTCGCGTACAGCGCCTTCAGGTCGTCCGGCACGCGGTCGATCTGGCCGAGGCTGCCGTCGAAGTACTTCAGGTCGCTGACCATGACCTCGTCCCACAGCCCGCGCGCCTTGAGCGAACGGACCAGGTGCGGGTTCACCACGGTGAAGTCGCCGGACATGTTCGACTTGACGTACAGGTTCTGGAACAGCGGCTCGATCGACTGGCCGACGCCGCAGATGTTGGAGATCGTCGCGGTCGGCGCGATCGCCATCACGTTGGAGTTGCGCATGCCGACGGTCTTGACCCGCTCGCGCAGCGGCGCCCAGTCCAACGTGGCCGAGGTGTCGACGTCGAGGTTGTCACCCTGGCGCGCGTCGATCAGCAGCTGCATCGAGTCGATCGGCAGGATGCCCTTGCTCCACAGCGAACCCTCGAACGACTGGTACTGGCCGCGCTCCTCGGCGAGGTCGGTCGACGCCGAGATCGCGTAGTAGGAGATGTGCTCCATGCTCGTGTCGGCGAACTGCACGGCGGCCTCCGACGACAGCGGCAGGCCCAGCTCGAACAGCGCGTCCTGGAAGCCCATCAGCCCCAGCCCGACCGGGCGGTGGCGCAGGTTGGAGCGGCGCGCCTCCGGGATCGTGTAGAAGTTGATGTCGATCACGTTGTCCAGCATGCGGACGGCGGTGCGCACGGTCTTCTCGAGGCGCTTCGTGTCGAGGCCCTCGGGGGTGACGTGCTTGAGCAGGTTCACCGAGCCGAGGTTGCAGACCGCGACCTCTTCGCTGTTGGTGTTCAGCGTGATCTCGGTGCACAGGTTCGACGAGTGCACCACGCCGACGTGCTGCTGCGGCGAGCGCAGGTTGCACGGGTCCTTGAAGGTGATCCACGGGTGGCCGGTCTCGAACAGCATGGTCAGCATGCGGCGCCACAGGTCCACCGCGCGGACGCGCCGGAACACCTTGATCTCGCCGCGGTCGGCCTTCGCCTCGTACTCGCGGTAGCGGGCGGCGAATTCGTTGCCGTAGAGGTCGTGCAGGTCCGGCGTCTCGTTCGGCGAGAACAGCGTCCACTGCGCGTCGGCCTCGACGCGGCGGAGGAACTCGTCCGGCACCCAGTTCGCGGTGTTCATGTCGTGGGTGCGGCGGCGGTCGTCACCGGTGTTCTTGCGCAGGTCGAGGAACTCCTCGATGTCGACGTGCCACGTCTCGAGGTACGCGCAGGCCGCGCCCTTGCGCTTGCCGCCCTGGTTGACCGCGACGGCGGTGTCGTTGGCGATCTTGAGGAACGGCACGACGCCCTGCGACTGGCCGTTGGTGCCCTTGATGTGCGCGCCGAGGCCGCGGACCGGGGTCCAGTCGTTGCCGAGACCGCCCGAGTACTTCGCCAGCAGCGCGTTGTTCTTGTAGGCCTGGAAGATGGAGTCCAGGTCGTCGTCCACCGTGGTCAGGAAGCAGGACGACAGCTGCGGGCGCGTGGTGCCCGAGTTGAACAGCGTCGGCGTCGAGGCCATGAAGTGGAAGCTCGACAGCAGCTCATAAAACTCTATTGCACGAGATTCCCTATTGTCTTCGCGGATCGCGAGACCCATGGCGACGCGCATGAAGAACGCCTGCGGCAGCTCGAAGCGGGTGCCGTCGTGGTGCTGGAAGTACCGGTCGTACAGCGTCTGCAGGCCGAGGAAGCCGAAGTCGAGGTCGCGCTCCGGGCGGATCGCGGCGGTGATCTTGTCCAGGTCGAAGCGCTGCAGCTCGCCGTCGACCAGCTCCAGCTCGATGGCGCGGCGCAGGTAGGCGCGGAAGTACGCGGGGTACTCGGCGGCCATCTCGTCCTGGCTGGCCTGGCGCGGCTTCTTCGCCAGGTAGCTCAGCGCCTCGCCGCGCAGCTTGTCCAGCAGCAGGCGGGCGGAGACGTAGGAGTAGTTCGGCTCCTGCTCGACCAGCACGCGGGCGGCCATGATCTGGGCCAGGGCGAGCTCGTCGGCGCTGATGCCGTCGTAGAGGTTGCGCTTGGTCTCGGCCAGCACCGGCTCGGCGGTGACGTCTTCGAGACCGGCGACGGCTTCGCCCACGACGTGGGAAACGCGGGCCCAGTCGAGCGGGCGCAGGACGCCGTCGGTGCCCTTGACGTTCAGCGCGACCTCGGCCGCGGCCGGCTTGGCGGCCTCGCGGGCCTTCGCGCGCTCCTCGCGGTAGAGGACGTAGGCGCGGGCGACCTTGTGGTGCTCGCCGCGCATCAGGGCGAGTTCGACGAGGTCCTGGATCTGCTCGATGTGGAGGGCGGTCTCGGGGCCGGCGTGGCGCAGCAGGGACGCCTCGACCTGCTCGGTCAGCTCGGCCACGACGTGGTGCACGCGGGAGGACGCGGCGGCGTCGCCGCCCTCGACCGCGAGGAACGCCTTGGTCAGCGCGACCGAGATCTTCCCGGCGTCGAACGGCGACACGCTGCCGTCCCGCCGGATGACCCGGATCGCGGTGGGTGAGTCGGCAGCGGAGGGCCGCTGACCGGTTTCGACTGACATGCGTGTCTCCAAATTTGGGCGCGTTCGATCGCCACACGGCCTGACGAGGCCGTGCGCTGCGGTTTTCGGAAAGCTGCCCGGCGACCCTCCGCAGCGGTCTCCCCGTCGCTGGGGGCTGCCGGTGTTGAGAGACTACATGTAGGGGTCGGTCCGCGCGCGGGACCCAAGGGATGGCGTGTCGGGCCCTCACCCTGCCGGGTTACGTGATCACCCAGAGGTGCTGCTCAGGCGCCGAACCGCAGCACGGTGGCGGGCAGGGCGAGGCTCAGGAACGGCCGGCGGCCGGCCAGGTAGCCGAGCGGGCCGCGGGGGTTGACCGTCCAGTCGGCCGCGGCGAGCCCGGGCCGGATCTTCGCCCCGACCGGGGTGCGCACGGGGGTGCCGTCGCGGTCCTGGAGGACGTCGAACCGGCTGGGGAGGGCGAGCGGCGAGCCCGGCCTGGGTTTGAAGGCCGCGGTGGCGATCCAGTCTTCGCCGGTGGCCGCGGTGTGGGTGCGGTCGGTGAACTGGAGGGCGGCGAGGTCCTTCGGGATGGCCCAGAGTTCGCGGCCGCCTTTGAGGGACACTTCGGAGTCCACCCAGATCTGCGTGATGGTGCAGGTGGTCCGCTTCCCGCGCACCGGGACGGCGGCGAGCAGCTCGTGGTAGCTGAGCTGCCCGGGCTCGCGGTAGGCGATCCAGGCGGTGAAGACGGTCGTGTACCCGGCGACGGACAGGGCGCCCGGGTGCACGTCGCGCGCGGGGACCCGCCAGATCGACACGTGGGCGTCGGCGACCAGATGCCAGGGCTGCGGGGGATAGGCGGTCATTTCTCCAGCCAGGGAAGGTAGCCGGGCAGGTCCTTCTCGACGCGCATGCCGAACGACGGCGGCCGTTTCTGCAGGAACGACAGGACGCCTTCGACGGCGTCCGGGTTCGTGCCGAGCCCGCCGATCAGCTTCGAGTCCAGCTCGTGCACCGGGAACGGCGACTCGGCGCTCGCCATCCGGTAGAGCAGCTGCCGGGTGACGGCGACGGACACCGGCGCGGTCGTCTCGACGATTTCCTTCGCGAGTTTCCGTGCCTCGTCCACCACGGTCCCGGTGGGGAAAACCTTGTGCACCAAGCCTTTTTCGAGGGCCTCGGTGGCGGGGAAGACACGCCCGCTGACCATCCAGTCGAGCGCGGTGCCCATGCCGACGAGCCGGGGCAGGAACCAGGCCGACGCGCCTTCGGGGTAGATCCCCCGGCGCGTGAACACGAAGCCGAACCGCGAGTCCTCGGACGCGAGCCGGTAGTCGCAGGACAGCGTGATGGTGAGCCCACCGCCGACGGCGGCCCCGTGCAGGGCGGCGATCACGGGCTTGTTCATGGTGAAGATCCGCTTCGAGCACCGCCCGGCGGGCTCCTGCCATTCGCTGCCGGGGCCCTCCTCGGGGTCGAAGTCGAACCCGCCCTGGGAGAGGTCCGCGCCGACGCAGAAGTCCTTGCCCGCCCCGGTCAGCACGACGACACGCACGTCCTCGTCCCGATCGGCGCGGTCCATCGCGGCGCCGAGCTCGTCGGCCATCCGGATCGTGTAGCCGTTGCGCGCTTCGGGCCGGTTGAGGGTGACCGTGGCGATCCGCTCCGCGACGGAGTAGGTGATCTCGGCGTAGTCGGCCATGGCGATGAAGCTATTGCAGGCGGACGCTACTGGCAAGATGTCAATAGTGGGATCGCAGCGTCCGGGTCGAAACAATCAGGCGTGCTTGATTTTTCTGCCCGCCGGTGCCACCCTGGCGCCAGGACGCAAGGAGGCGGGCGATGGCGGACCTCGGCGTGATCCTCGGGGATCTCGACGCGGAGACACGGACGATCGACGATGTGGTGGCGAACCTGCCGGCGTCCGACTGGGCACGCGCAACGCCCGCCGAGGGGTGGACGATCGCGCACCAGATAGCGCACCTGGCCTGGACCGACCGCAAGGCCCTGATCGCCGCCGCGCATCCGGAAGACTGGCAGGCCGAGGTCGAAGAGCTCCTCAAGACCGGCGAGACGTACGTCGACGACGGAGCGGAGGCCGGCGCGCAGCGCCCACCGCAGGAAATCCTCGAAGACTGGCGCGAAGGCCGCACACTGCTGGCCGAGGCCCTGGAAGCGGTGCCGGACGGCCAGAAACTGCCCTGGTACGGCCCGCCGATGAGCGCCGCCTCGATGGCGACCGCACGGATGATGGAGACCTGGGCGCACGGGCAGGACGTCTTCGACGCCCTCGGCGTGACCCGCGAACCGACCGCGCGGCTGTGGCACATCGCCCGGTTCGGCACCCGGACCCGCGACTTCGCCTACAAGCTCCACTCGCTCGCCCCGCCGGCCGAGGAGTTCCGCGTCGAACTCGTCGCGCCCGACGGCACCACCTGGGCGTTCGGCCCGGAGGACGCCGAGCAGAAGCTGACCGGCAGCGCGCTGGACTTCTGCCTGGTCGTCACGCAGCGGCGGCACCCGGCCGACACGGACCTGGTCGCGAGCGGTGCCGAAGTCGAAGAGTGGCTGACCATCGCGCAGGCCTTCGCCGGGCCTCCCGGGGAAGGCCGGAAGCCGGGGCAGTTCGCATGACCTACCGCATCGGCAACGCGTCCGGGTTCTACGGCGACCGGTTCTCCGCCGTGCGCGAGATGCTCACCGGTGGCCCGCTCGACGTCCTGACCGGCGATTACCTGGCCGAGCTCACCATGCTCATCCTCGGCCGCGACCGGATGAAGGACGCGACCCGCGGCTACGCCAAGACCTTCCTCCGCCAGATGGAGGAAAACCTCGGGCTGGCACAGGAAAAGGGCGTCAAGATCGTCGCCAACGCGGGTGGGCTCAACCCGGCCGGGCTCGCCGGCGCCCTGCGCGAGCTGGCGGAAAAACTCGGCCTGGACGTCAAGATCGCCCACGTCGAAGGCGACGACCTCGTGCAGCGCGCCGACGAGCTGGACCTCGGGAAACCGCTGACCGCCAACGCCTACCTCGGCGCCTGGGGCATCGCGGAGTGCCTCAACGCGGGCGCGGACGTCGTCGTCACCGGGCGCGTCACCGACGCCTCCGTCGTCGTCGGCCCGGCGGCCGCGCACTACGGCTGGGCCCGCGACGACTTCGACGCCCTCGCCGGCGCGGTCGCCGCCGGGCACGTCATCGAATGCGGTGCCCAGGCCACCGGCGGCAACTACGCCTTCTTCACCGAGCACAGCATCGGCGTGCCGGGCTTCCCGATCGCCGAGATCGAGGCCGACGGCGCCGGCGTCATCACCAAGCACCCGGGCACCGGGGGCGTGGTGAACGTCGGCACGGTCACGGCCCAGCTGCTCTACGAGATCACCGGCGCGCGGTACGCCGGGCCGGACGTCACGACCCGGTTCGACACGCTCTCGCTGAGCCAGGACGGGCCCGATCGGGTCCGCATCTCCGGTGTCCGCGGCGAAGCGCCGCCGCCGACGCTGAAGGTCGCGCTCAACACCCTCGGCGGGTTCCGCAACGAGACCACGTTCGTCCTCACCGGACTCGACATCGAGGCGAAAGCCGCGCTGGTCCGGGAACAGCTCGAAGCGGCCTTGAAGAACCGGCCGCCCGCCGACGTCCGGTGGACCCTCGCCCGCACCGACCACCGGGACGCCGACACCGAGCAGACCGCGAGCGCGCTGCTGCACGTCGCCGTCAAGGACGCCGATCCGAAGGTCGCCGGCCGGGCGTTCACCGGTGCCGCCGTCGAACTCGCCCTGGCCGGCTACCCCGGGTTCCACGTCACCGCACCGCCGTCGGACGCCTCGCCGTACGGCGTCTACACCGCGGCCTACGTGGACGCGGCCCGGGTGCCGCACGTCGCCGTGCTGCCGGACGGGATGCGTGTCGACATAGCGCCTTCGGCGTCCACTCAGGAACTGTCCGATGTGGACGAGCCCGCGCTGCCGGAGCCGCTCGACCACGGGCCGGTGCGCCGGGTCCCGCTCGGCACGGTCGCCGGCGCCCGCAGCGGCGACAAGGGCGGCAACGCCAACCTCGGCGTCTGGGTGCGGTCGGAAGAGGCGTGGCGGTGGCTGGTGCACCGGCTGACCGTCGCCGAGTTCAAACTGCTGCTGCCCGAGACCGCCGACCTGCCGGTGACGCGGTACCTGCTGCCGAACCTGTGGGCGATGAACTTCGTCGTCGAAGGCATCCTCGGCGAGGGCGTCGCGTCGCAGGCGCGGTTCGACCCGCAGGCCAAGGCCCTCGGCGAGTGGTTGCGCTCCCGGGAGATCGACGTCCCCGAGGTGCTTCTGTGACCGATCCTTTCCGGACGCCCGAACGGGCCGAACTGCGCAAGACCGTGCGGAAGTTCGTCGAGCAGGAGGTCCTCCCGCACCTCGACGACTGGGAGCGCGCCGGCGAGCTGCCGCGCGACCTGCACCGCACGGCCGGGGACCTCGGCCTGCTCGGCGTGGCGTTCCCCGAGGAGATCGGCGGCGGCGACGGCAACTACCTCGACGCGCTGGTCGTCGCCGAGGAGATGCACTACGCCGGCGGCTCCGGCGGGCTGTTCGCGTCGCTGTTCACCTGCGGCATCGCCGTCCCGCACATCGCCGAAGCGGGCGACCCGGTGCAGATCGAACGCTGGGTGCGGCCCACCCTCGAAGGGGCCAAAATCGGCTCCCTCGCCGTCACCGAGCCGGACGGCGGGTCCGACGTCGCCGGGATCCGGACCACCGCGGTCCGCGAGGGCGACGAGTACGTCATCAACGGCGCCAAGACGTTCATCACCTCCGGCTGCCGCGCCGACTTCGTGACGACGGTCGTGCGCACCGGGGGCGACGGCGCGCACGGGCTCTCGCTGATCGTCGTCGAACGCGGGACACCGGGCTTCACGGTGAGCCGCAAGCTCGAGAAGATGGGGTGGCTCTGCTCGGACACCGCCGAGCTGTCCTACGTGGACGTCCGGGTGCCGGTGGAGCACCTGGTCGGCGCCGAAAACAGCGGGTTCGCGCAGGTGGCCACCCAGTTCGTCACCGAACGGCTGTCGCTGGCCGTGCAGGCGTACGCGCACGCCCAGCGCGCCCTCGACCTGACGCTGGACTGGTGCCGGCTGCGCGAGACGTTCGGCCGCCCGCTCATCTCGCGGCAGGTCGTGCAGCACAAGCTCACCGAAATGGCGCGGAAGATCGACGTCGCCCGCACCTACACCCGGCAGGCCGCGGTCCGGCACGTCTCGGGCGAAGAGGTCATCGCCGAAGCCTGTTTCGCCAAGAACACCGCCGTCGAGGCCGCCGAATGGGTGGTCAACGAGGCCGTGCAGCTGCACGGCGGGCTCGGCTACATGCGCGAGTCCGAAGTGGAGCGCCACTACCGCGACGTCCGGATCCTCGGCATCGGCGGCGGCACCACCGAGATCCTCACCGGCCTGGCCGCGAAGCGATTGGGATACACCTCGTGACGACTTTGAGGTCCACAGTGGACACGCGGGCCGCCGGGTTCGGCGCGAACCGCGAGGCGATGCTGGAGAAGCTCGCCGAGATCGACGCCGAGCACGCCAAGGCCGTGGCCGGCGGCGGCGAGAAGTACGTCGAGCGGCACCGCAAGCGCGGGAAGCTCCTGGCCCGCGAACGGATCGAGCTGCTGCTCGACGAGGACTCGCCGTTCCTGGAGCTGTCGCCGCTGGCCGCGTGGGGCACCGACTACCGCGTCGGGGCGAGCCTGGTGACCGGGATCGGCGTCGTCGAGGGCGTCGAAT
The DNA here is from genome assembly GCF_053600695.1 of Amycolatopsis sp. NPDC005003. Lineage (NCBI taxonomy): Bacteria > Bacillati > Actinomycetota > Actinomycetes > Pseudonocardiales > Pseudonocardiaceae > Amycolatopsis > Amycolatopsis sp. NPDC005003. The sequence goes on from NZ_JBSGAI010000017.1 coordinate 126,382, forward strand.
GCCTGATCTCGGCCAGCGACCCGACGGTCAAGGGCGGCGCGAGCAACCCGTGGACGACGAAGAAGAGCTTCCGGGCCGCCGACATCGCCGCGCAGAACCGGCTGCCGACGATCAACCTCGTCGAGTCCGGTGGCGCGGACCTGCCGACGCAGAAGGAGATCTTCATCCCCGGTGGCCGGATCTTCCGCGACATCACGCGGGCGTCGGCCGCCGGTTGCCCGACGATCGCGCTGGTCTTCGGCAACTCCACCGCGGGCGGCGCGTACCTGCCGGGCATGTCGGACTACGTCGTGATGGTCAAGGAACGCGCCAAGGTGTTCCTCGGCGGGCCGCCGCTGGTCAAGATGGCCACCGGCGAGGAGTCCGACGACGAGTCGCTCGGCGGCGCCGAGATGCACGCGCGGACTTCGGGCCTGGCCGACTACCTGGCCGTCGACGAGCAGGACGCCATCCGGCTCGGCCGCAACATCGTGAAGCGGCTCAACTGGACTAAGCAGGGGCCGTCGCCCAAGCCGGACTACGCCGAGCCGCTGTACGACGCCGAAGACCTGCTCGGCATCGTGCCGACCGACCTCAAGGTGCCGTTCGACCCGCGCGAGGTGATCGCCCGGGTCGTCGACGGTTCCGACTTCGACGAGTTCAAACCGCTCTACGGATCGAGCCTGGTGACGGGCTGGGCGAGCATCCACGGCTACCCGGTCGGTGTCCTGGCCAACGCCCAGGGCGTGCTGTTCGGGGAGGAGTCGCAGAAGGCCGCGCAGTTCATCCAGCTCGCCAACCAGATCCACACGCCGCTGGTGTTCCTGCACAACACGACCGGCTACATGGTCGGCAAGGAGTACGAGCAGAGCGGCATCATCAAGCACGGCGCGATGATGATCAACGCCGTGTCGAACTCCAAGGTGCCGCACCTGTCCGTCCTGATGGGAGCTTCCTACGGCGCCGGCCACTACGGCATGTGCGGCCGCGCCTACGATCCCCGGTTCCTGTTCGCGTGGCCGAGCGCGAAGTCCGCGGTGATGGGCCCGGCGCAGCTGGCCGGCGTGCTGTCCATCGTGGCCCGCGCAGCCGCCGAAAGCCGCGGCCAGGAGTACAACGAGGAGCACGACAAGGCCATGCGGGCCATGGTGGAAGGCCAGATCGAAGCCGAGTCGATGCCGATGTTCCTCTCCGGCATGCTCTACGACGACGGCATCATCGACCCGCGCGACACCCGCACCGTGCTCGGCCTGAGCCTGTCCGCGATCCACAATGGACCAGTGAAGGGCGCCGATGGCTTCGGCGTCTTCCGGATGTGAGCGAGCGATGATCCAGAACCTGCTGGTCGCCAACCGCGGCGAGATCGCCCGCCGCATCTTCCGCACCTGCCGCGACGCCGGGATCGGCACGGTCGCGGTCTTCTCCGACGCCGATGCCGCCGCACCCCATGCGCTGGAGGCCGACGCGGCCGTCCGGCTGCCCGGCAACGCACCCTCCGAGACGTATCTGCGGGCCGAGCTGCTGGTGAAGGCCGCCGCCGACACCGGCGCCGACGCCGTCCACCCGGGCTACGGCTTCCTGTCGGAGAACGCCACCTTCGCGCGGGCCGTGCTCGACGCCGGGCTCACGTGGGTCGGGCCGCCGCCGGAGGCCATCGAGACGATGGGTTCCAAGGTGGAATCCAAGCGGCTGATGGCCGCGGCCGGGGTGCCCGTACTGTCCGAACTGGACCCGGCGTCGGTGACCGAAGACGACCTTCCGCTGCTGGTCAAGGCTTCCGCCGGTGGTGGCGGACGCGGGATGCGCGTGGTCCGCTCGCTCGGCGAGCTGGCCGAGGCGGTCGAAGGCGCCAGTGCCGAGGCCGGGTCGGCGTTCGGCGACCCGACCGTCTTCTGTGAGCGGTACCTGGAGACCGGGCGCCACATCGAGGTCCAGGTGCTGGCCGACACCCACGGCACGGTGTGGGCGGTGGGGGAGCGGGAGTGCTCGATCCAGCGGCGGCACCAGAAGGTCGTCGAGGAGGCGCCGTCGCCGTTCGTCGACGCGGCCATGCGCGAGGAGCTGTTCGAGGCCGCGCGCAAGGCCGCCAAGGCGATCGACTACGTGGGCGCGGGCACGGTCGAGTTCCTCGCCGGACCCGACGGCCGGTTCTACTTCCTCGAGATGAACACCCGGCTGCAGGTGGAGCACCCGGTCACCGAGAACGTCACCGGCCTCGACCTGGTCGCCCTGCAGCTGCGGATCGCCGAGGGTGAGCGCCTGCCGGCCGACCCGCCGCCGACCGTCGGGCACTCCATCGAGGTCCGGCTCTACGCCGAAGACCCGGCCGCGGGCTGGCAGCCGCAGAGCGGGACGCTGCACACCTTCGAGGTGCCCGAGGTCGACCGTGCCTTCACGCACGGGCCCGGGCTCAGGCTCGACTCCGGGTTCGAGACCGGTTCGGTGGTGGGCGTCCACTACGACCCGATGCTCGCCAAGGTGATCACCTGGGCCCCGACCCGCGCCGAAGCCGCCCGGCGGCTCGCCAAGGCACTGGCCGGGACGAAGATCCACGGTGTCGTCACCAACCGGGACCTGTTGGTGAAAATCCTCCGCCACGAAGCCTTCCTGGCGGGGGAGACGGACACGGCGTTCTTCGACCGCCATGGCCTCGACACCCTCGCCGCCCCGCTGGCCACCGAGGACACCGAGCGGCTCTCCGCCCTTGCCGCGGCGTTGGCGGACGCCGCGGGCAACCGGGCGCGAGCCACCACGCAGGGCCGGTTGCCCAGTGGCTGGCGCAACGTCCGCTCGGCCGGGCAGCGCAAGGTCTTCAGCGTGGCCGATCGCGAGTACGAGGTGGTCTACTCGCTGACTCGCGACGGCCTGCGGGCCGAAGGCTTCGAAGCCGGCCTGATCACGGCCGATCCGGGGCGGGTCGTGCTCGAAGTGGGCGGGGTGCGGCGCACCTTCGACGTTGCCCGGCACGACGGGGTGTCCTACGTGGACTCCGCACTCGGCTCGGTGGCGCTCAAGGCCGAGCCGCGGTTCGCCGATCCGGACGCCGCGCTGGCCGCCGGGTCGCTCGTCGCACCGATGCCGGGGACGGTCGTGCGGCTCGCGGTGCAGGCCGGGGACCCGGTCAAGGCCGGTGACCCGTTGCTGTGGCTCGAAGCGATGAAGATGGAACACCGCATCGCGGCACCCGCCGACGGCGTGGTGACCGAGCTGCCGGTGACGGTCGGGCAGCAGGTCGAAGTGGGCACGATCCTCGCCGTCGTCGGAGACGCGCAATCGGACACCGTGGTGGGAGAAGCAGAATGAATGCGATGAACTTCGTCGAGCCGGAGGAGCGGGTCGCGCTTCGCAAGGCCGTCGCCGAGCTGGGCGCCAAGTACGGGCACGAGTACTACGCCCGCAAGGCCCGCGCGGACGAGAAGACGCACGAGCTCTGGGACGAAGCCGGGCGCCTCGGCTACCTCGGCGTCAACATCCCCGAGGAGTACGGCGGCGGGGGCGCGGGCATCGCCGACCTCGCCGCGGTGCTCGAAGAACTCGCCGCCGCGGGCTCGCCGTTGCTGCTCATGGTGGTCTCACCGGCGATCTGCGGCACGGTGATCTCCCGCTTCGGCACCGACGAGCAGAAGAAGCAGTGGCTGCCCGGCATCGCCGACGGCACCAAGCGGATGGTCTTCGCGATCACCGAGCCGGACGCCGGGTCGAACTCGCACAAGATCACCACCACCGCGAAGCGCGACGGCGACGGCTGGGTCCTCAACGGCCGCAAGGTCTACATCTCCGGCGTCGACGAAGCCGACGCGGTGCTGGTCGTCGGCCGCACGGAGGACTCGAAGACCGGCCGGCTCAAGCCCGCGCTGTTCATCCTGCCGACCGGCACCCCGGGTTTCGAGTACACCAAGATCCCGATGGACATCGTCGCGCCGGAGAACCAGTTCTCGCTGTTCCTCGACGACGTCAAGCTCCCGGCCGAGGCGCTGGTCGGCGAGGAGGACGCGGCGATCGCGCAGCTGTTCGCGGGCCTCAACCCGGAGCGCATCATGGGCGCGTCGTTCTCGCTCGGCATTGCCCGCTACGCGCTCTCGAAGGCGGTCGGCTACGCGAACGAGCGGAAGGTCTGGGGTGCCCCGATCGGCACCCACCAGGGTCTCGCGCACCCCCTGGCGGAGATCAAGATCGAGCTGGAGCTCGCGAAGCTGATGACGCAGAAGGCGGCGTCGCTCTACGACTCCGGCGACGACTTCGGCGCGGGCGAGTCGGCCAACATGGCCAAGTACGCCGCCGCCGAGGTCGCCATCCGGGCGACCGACCAGGCCGTGCAGACCCACGGCGGCAACGGCCTGGCCACCGAATACGGCCTCGGCACGCTGGTGACGGCCGTGCGGCTGGGGCGGATCGCCCCGGTGAGCCGCGAGATGGTGCTCAACTTCGTCGGCCAGCACAGCCTCGGCCTGCCGAAGTCATACTAGGAGCCGATATGTCTACTTTGGAGGGTAAGACGATCCTGATGTCCGGCGGCAGCCGCGGCATCGGCGAGGCGATCGCGCTCCGGGCGGCGGCCGACGGCGCGAACGTGGCCTTGCTGGCGAAGACGGCGGAGCCGCACCCGAAGTTGCCGGGCACGATCCACACGGCGGCCGAGGCGATCGAGAAGGCGGGCGGACACGCGCTGCCGATCCTCGGCGACGTCCGCGACGACGACGGCGTGGCGGCCGCCGTGGCCAAGACGGCCGAGCAGTTCGGCGGCATCGACATCGTCGTGAACAACGCGAGCGCGATCGACCTGACCCCGACCGAGCAGGTCAGCATGAAGCGCTACGACCTGATGCAGGACATCAACGCCCGCGGCACGTTCCTGCTGTCCAAACTGGCCATCCCGCACCTGCGCCGGTCGGCGAACCCGCACATCCTGACGCTGTCGCCGCCGATCAGCCTCGACGAGAAGTGGTTCACCGCCGGGCACCTCGCCTACAGCATCGCGAAGTACTCGATGAGCCTGGTGACCGTCGGGCTCGCGGCCGAGCTCAAGAAGGACGGCGTCGCGGTCAATTCGCTGTGGCCACGGACGACGATCGACACGGCGGCGATCCGCAACGTCGTGGGGGCGGAGCTGGCGGCGCGCAGCCGGACGCCGGAGATCATGGCCGACGCGGCGTACGCGATCCTCACCAAGCCGAGCCGCGAGGCGACCGGCAACTTCTTCCTCGACGACGAGGTGCTGCGCGCGGCCGGCGTCACGGATTTCGCGAAGTACCGCGTCGGCGGCGCTTCGGAGGAGGACCTCCAGCTCGACTTCTGGGTGGAGCCGGCTTGACCGGCATCCGCGAACCCCAGCAGGAGCGCAGCCGCACCACGCGGCGGCGCCTGGTCGAGGCCGCGCTCGACAGCTTCGGCGAGCGCGGCTGGCACGGCGTGACGGTGGCCGGGATAGCCGAGCGCGCGGGCGTCTCCCGCGGCGCGGCCCAGCACCACTTCCCGGCCCGCGAGGACCTGGTGGTGGCGGCGGTCGACCTGCTGGGAGAGGCCCAGATCGACGAGCTGCGAGCCCAGGCGGCCGGCCTCCCGAGCGGCGCGTCGCGCATCGAGCGCGTGGTGGAGATGGTGCTGAACCTGTACACGGGCCCCCTGTTCCGAGCAGCACTCCAGCTGTGGTCGGTGGCGGCGACGGACGAGGCCCTTCGGGAGGTGCTGGTACCCCTGGAGGCCCGGGTCGGCCGCGAGGCCCACCGGGTGACGGTGGAGCTCCTGGGCGTGGACGAGTCACGGCCAGGGGTGCGCGAGCTGGTCCAGGCCACCCTGGACCTGGCCCGCGGACTAGGGCTGGCCAACCTCCTGACGGACGACACCCGCAGAAGGCGCCAGATCGTCCGCGAGTGGGCCGGGACGCTGGAGCAGCGCCTGATCGGAAGCAACCAGACAGAGGAGCGGCGAGGTCATCCCGTCGCCTGAGGCCGCAGAATCACTTTGAGCCAGGCCCGCAACCCACCACAAGAGGCAAGACAACAGCGCAAGCTTGCGGGCCTGGCTCAAAGTGATAGGCCTCAATCAGGCGACGGGATGACCTCCCGCGGCCCACAACGAGAAGCCGAGCGAACCACCCACGCCGAGGTCATCCCAGAGCCTGCCGGTCCGGCGAGGACAAGCTTGAGAACCCCGGCAGAGCCGGAAGTCTCTTTCCGTCGAAGCCCGGCAGAGCCGGAAGTCTCTGTCCGTCGAAGCCGGGCAAGAGAGGACGGAACCTCACCCCCACCCCGAACGTCATAGTGCCGTAAGTAACACAATCGGCCCAACGGGCGAATAACCCGTTGTAGTGGCGAACGAGGAAGGCAGTCCGGTGTCCGGTTCAGGAGTCGAGCTCACCCACCGTGCGATGGCCATGCTGAAGGCGGTGGCCGAGGGTCGTGCGCAGATGTCGTGCAGCTGCGAGCCCGACCTCTTCATCGACGGATTCGCCTGTTGCGATCAGATCACCGCGCACGCCCTCGCCCACGGCGGCTACCTGCGGCCCGCCGTCGAAGGCGGCACCGGGCGCGTGGCCGCCGAGCTGACCGAGGCCGGGCGGGCCGCGCTGGAGATCACCGTCGCCGCCTGAGCGTCACGGAGCGTCGTGGCGTCGAACAGGTGTTCGGTCTCCCGAAAGGACCCCTGACCTGGCAGGCTTGTCCCCATGGCGGAGCACCCACCACCGGTGGACGACGAGGCGACGGTCTTCCTCCCGCGCGAGCTGAGGGGCCCGCACTGGCCGACCCGCGACCCCGATGTCTCCCGGCGCGCCTACGACGAGTTCGCCGGCCAGATCGTCGCGCGGCCGCCCGCGTCGCCGGTCAGCGCCGGCCGCGGCGAAGGTGCCGGCTCGTCGCTGGCCCGCTCCAGCGGCCGGATGGCGGTCGCCTCGGCCGTCAGCCGGGTCACCGGGTTCGTCGCGAAGCTGCTGCTCGCCGCGGTGGTCGGGGCCGGGGTCGTCAACGACTCCTTCACCGTCGCGAACACGTTGCCCAACATCGTCTTCGAACTGCTCTTCGGCGGGGTCCTGGCCAGCGTCGTGGTGCCGCTGCTGGTCCGCTCCCACGACGACCCCGACGGCGGCCGCGCCTACACCCAGCGGCTCATCACCATGGCGCTGGTGCTGCTCGCCGTCGGCACCGCCGTCGCGGTGGCGATCGCCCCGCTGTTCACCGCGCTCTACGTCGACAAATCGTCCCCGACCGCGAACCCGGGGCTGACCACCGCGCTGGCGTACCTGCTGCTGCCGCAGATCCTGTTCTACGGCCTGTTCGCGCTGCTGTCGGCCATCCTCAACGCGCAGAACGTGTTCGGCCCGCCGGCCTGGGCGCCGGTGCTGAACAACGTCGTCGTCACCGGCACGCTCGTCGTGTTCGCGATCGTGCCGGGGGAGCTGACCCTCGACCCGGTCCGGATGAGCGACCCCAAGCTGCTCGTGCTCGGCCTCGGCACCACGCTCGGCATCGTCGCGCAGGCGGTGGTGCTGATCCCGGCGTTGCTGCGCACCGGGTTCCGGTTCCGCTGGCGCTGGGGCTTCGACCCGCGGATCAAGGAGTTCGGCGGGCTCGCCGCGTGGATCCTCGGCTACGTCGTGGTCAGCCACGTCGGGTTCGTCATCACCACCCGGGTGCTGACCGGCGGCAACAGCGGCGGTGTCACGGCCTACAGCTACGCGTCCCTGCTCTTCCAGCTGCCCTACGGCATTCTCGGTGTTTCGCTGCTGACCGCGCTGATGCCGCGGATGAGCCGCGCCGCCGCGGACGGGGACACGGTGTCGCTCGTCGGCGACCTCTCGCTCGCCTCCCGCATGTCGACGGTGCTGTTCGTGCCCATCTCGGCGGTGCTGGCGGTGATCGGCACGCCGATCGGCATCGCGATCTTCACCTGGGGCCGCGGCACCCTCGACGACGCCGAGCGGCTCGGCCAGACCCTGGCCGTTTCGGCGGTCGGGCTGCTGCCGTTCGCGCTGGTCATGCTGCAGCTGCGGGTGTTCTACGCGATGAAGGACGCCCGCACGCCGACGCTGATCATGCTCGTGATGACCGCGGTGAAGATCCCGCTGCTGCTGTTGTGCCGCGGGCTGCTCGACGGCGAGCACGTCGTCTACGGCGTCATGCTCGTCAACGGGGCCGGGTTCGTGGTCGGGGCCGTCCTGGGCCAGGTCTGGCTGTGGGTCCGGCTCGGTCACCTGCGCAGCAAGCGGTCGCTGCGGGTCGGCCTGATCACCCTCTCGGTGAGCGGGCTGGGCGTGGTGGCCGCGGTGCTCGCCGGGCACGCCGTGCCGGCGTCACTGGGGGTGATCCCCGGGGCGTGGGTGAAACTGCCGGTCCAGGGGCTGCTCGGGATGGCCGTGCCGTTCGGGTTGCTGGCGGTGCTGAAGCTCCCGGAGTTCACCCCGGTGACCCGCCGGGTGGCCGGCCTGCGGCGGCGGTCGGCGGCTCGTTGACGGCTACGGCCGGGAACGCGATCCGGTTGTCTCGAAACGATAACGAGACCGTGGCGATCAGCGCGTTTACAACTGCCGCAAGGGTTTCCTACTATCCACCCGGATCATGCCGCCGCGGGCGAGCGCGGCGGTGGGGGTATCAGGTGGAGGCCGTGCATGACGCGCAGCGCGCGCAGACGACGGGACCGGGTGACGGTCGACGAGCTGCTCAGACAGACCGGGGCGCGGCCGCGCAAACCGGGATCGCGGGCGGCCGAGCTGGCGGCACGCCGGGGCGTCGAGCCGGAAGCCGGGCCCCGCGCGGCGACGCGGATGGCGCTGGCGTCGGCGGTGATCGTCGTGCTGGGCGGCCTGGTGCTCGTGCTGGCCACGCGGCCGGACTCCGTGCCGGGCTCCACGCAGTTCCCGCAGCTGCAGCCGGCCACCGCCGCCCCGTCGCCGACCGTCCTGGCCGTCCCGACCGAGACGACCACGCCGTCCCCGGTGGTGATGCGCGCGCGCCGGACGCCGACGCCGACCCCGACGGTCACGGTCACGCTGCCGTCGCCGTCCGCGGCGACGACGAGCGCGGCGCCGCCTTCGTGGACTCCGCCGCCGTGGAACCCCTACCCGTGCTACCCGTACGGCTGCGGGCCCTACCCCGGCCCGCCGCGCTGACGGCCGGCACCCGCGAAGGCCCCCTCACCGACCCCGATGCCGGTGAGAGGGCCCCCGACAGCCCCACTACGGGTCCGGGACGTCAGCCGGTGTAGCCGGCGACGATCTTGGTGAACGCGTACTTGTCCTGCGAGATCCCGCTGCACTCGCCGCCGCCGCTGCAGTCGCGGTTGGTGGCCCAGAACGTGAAGCGGGCCAGGTGGTGGCTCGTCGCGTAGCTGCGGATCGAGTTGAAGTTGGCCACCGTGACCGTCTCGCCCGCGTTGTCGGTCTTGCCGTTCATCGAGGAGAGGCCGCTGTGCCGGTAGGCGGTGTCGTCGCTCCAGCCGAACGTGGTCTTGAGCTGGTTCTTCAGCCCGTCGACCGCGGACTTCGTGTGGGCGGCCATGTCGCCGCCGCTGGAGAAGTCGAACGGCATGACCGACCAGACGTCGACCGGGGCGCCGATCGCCTTGGCCTGGTTGATCAGGCGCTTGCCCCAGGAGTCGGGGCCGGTCGTGGTGGTGCCGATCGTGATCACCACGCGAAGGTTCGGGTTCTTCTGCTTGGTCAGCTTGACCGCGTTGAGGATGCGGTCCTGGACCGTGTTGTTCTGGAACTCGTCGGTGTTCTCGATGTCGAGGTCGATCGCCTTGAGGCCGTAGGCGTCGATCACCTTCTGGTAGGCGCCCGCCAGCGCGGAGGCCGACGTGCACTTCGAGCCCAGTTTCGTGCCGGACCAGCCGCCGAAGGACGGGATCACGTCCCCGCCCGCGTTGCGGATGTTCTGGATCATGGTCTTGTCGGAGCCGGTCAGCGACCGGCTGCCGTCCCACTTGGGGTTGCAGGTCCCGTCGGACAGGACGAAGGCGAGGGTAAACGCTTTCACGCCGGTCGCGGACATCGCCGCGGACGGGCTGGTCTGGCCGCCCCACTGGTACAGGTACGGGGAGGCGAGCACGGGGTCGACCGCGGCCATGGCCTGCGGGGCGAGCCCGACCGTCGTCGCCAGCGCGGCCGAAGCCGCGGCCGCGAGGGTGAGGAGACGGCGCACTGATTGCATGGGGGTCCTCCGATGTGCAGGTGGAGCACCTCCGGTTTGAGGCGGCGGGATCAACCCGGGAGGAGTGCTGTGTGCCACCACACAGTGGACTAGACCAATGTTGCGTGTCAACCCTCCGTCGGTCGGAAAATGACCCACGGTGCCGGGCCGCGCCGACGAGTTCGAATTCCCCTGAAGGCGGATCGACAGCGGCCCGCATTCCGGCTAGTTTGCCGAAATGGTGGGGGATTCGGTCGCCGCCGGCGGGGAACGCCGACCGGGCCGGTTCCTGGCCGCTCTCGCCCAGCGGCGCTGGGCCCCGCGGCGGTGGGCGCTGTGGCGGCTGCCGCGCCGCGGCCAGGTCTGGTACTTCGTCGGGGTCGACGCCCTCGCCGTCGCCGCCGTCGTGCTCGCCGCCCTCCGCTTCCCGCCGGTCACCGCGATGCTGACGCCGTTCGCGCTGCTCGCGGCCGGGATGCTCGGGTCGGCGGAGCTCGCGCGGCCGGTCGAGCGCCACCGCGAGGACACCCTCCTCGGGCCCGGCGTCGACACGCCGTGGGTCTTCGCCGGGGTGCTGGTGCTCCGGCCCGGTCTCGCCGTCGCGCTGGTCGTGCTCTCCGCGCTGCACCAGTGGTTCCGGGTCCGCAGAAGACCCGTCCACCGGCAGGTGTTCGGCGCCGCGGTGACGGCGCTGGCCGGCCTCGTCGCGGGCGCCTTCCTCACCGCGACCGGCGTCCGGCCGCTCGGCGAGGTCCTCGGCACCCGGACCGTTCTCCTGCTCGCCGCCGCCGGGCTGGTGTTCCTCGCGGTGAACGCCGCGCTCGTGACGGGCGCCGACGGGCCGCGCCGCCCGCGCGAAGCCGCGCCGGCCCATGCCTTCGACGCCGCGATGACCGCGCTCGGCCTCCCGCTCGCCTGGGCCGTCGTCGGCGCGCCGCTGCTGGTCCCGGTGCTGGCCGGCGCCACGGTCGTGCTGCACCGCGGCGGGCTGGGTGCCGGCCGCCGCGACCACGTCGCCCTCGATCCGGGCACCGGTGTGCTGACCGGCGCGTCCTGGCGCGCCGCCGCCGAGGCCCGGCTGGACCGCCCCGGCGGCGCCGGCCCGGCCGTCCTGCTGCTCGACCTCGACCACTTCCGCCTGCTCAACGACCGCTACGGCGTCCGCATCGGCGACGCCGTGCTGCGCGCGGTCGCCGGCACCCTGCGCGACGAGGTCCGCGCCGCCGATCTCGTCGGCCGCTCGGGCGGCGAGGAGTTCGCGGTGCTGCTGCCCGGCACCGGCCCCTTCGACGCGATGGCGATCGCCGAGCGCATCCGCCTGCGGATCGCCTCGACGCTGGTGGCGCTGAAGGCCTCGGGCGACGGTCCCCAGTTCGTCGGGGTGACGGTGTCGATCGGCGTGGCGGGCTGTGCGGACGGGCTCTTGGGCAAAGCGCTGCTGGCCGCGGAACAGGCGTTGCTGCAGGCGAAGGCGGCGGGCCGGAACCGGACGGTCTGCGCGGAGCCCGACGTCAGCTCATCGTGATCGCGTTGAATGGTTTCAGTTCCTTCAGGTACTGCGTTCAGCTCATCGTGATCGCGTCCAGCTTCTGCTTCAGGTACTGCGACGCGATCACCTCGGGGTAGGTCCGGGTGCCCAGCGGCGGCGCCAGCGACGTGATCCGGGCGTCGTGATCGGTCTCGTAGAAGAAGATCAGCGACACCAGGTCCTCGTCCGGCGCCGTCGCGGCCGGCGGGAGGACGCGGTGGCGCGTCGAGCGCCAGCGGTCGCCCGTCCAGCGGGCCATCAGGTCCCCGATGTTCACCGTGAAGGCCTCCGGGTGGAACGGCGCGTCCTCCCACCGGCCGTCGGCCGTGCAGACCTGCAGGCCGCCGACGCCGGCCTGGCGGTCGAGCACCGTGACCGTGCCGAAGTCGGTGTGCGGGCCGATCCGGAACTGGTCCGGCGCCGGGGTGCCGACGCGGCTCATCGGCGGGTACCAGTTGATGTTGAAGGTGTACGTCGGGTGCCCGGTGTGCCGGGTGAAGTGGCTCTGGGCGAGGCCGAGCGCCGCCGCGAAGATCTCCAGCAGGTGGTCTGCCAGCGCCCGCATCCGGCGCATGTACTCGGTCGCCACCTCGCCGAGGCCGGGCACCTCGTGCGGCCAGACGTTGGGCTGGAACCAGAACCCGTCCACCTCGGCGACGCCGGTCCGGGTGTCCGCGCCCGCCGAGTAGGACTCCTTGAGGTCCGGCGGGGTCTCGGTGCCCTCGGCGTAGCCGTTGGCCTCGACGCCCGGCGGCAGCCAGCCGCGGCCGCCGACCGTGACGGCGTAGCGCTGCTTGACGTCCTCGGGCAGCGCGAAGAACTCCCGCGCCAGCTCACGCGTCCGGTGCCGCAGGTCGTCCGGCACGCCGTGCCCGGTGACCAGCAGGAAGCCGGACTCCCGCAGCGCCTGGTCGATCCGGCCCGCCACTTCGGCCCGGCCCTCGGACGTGCCCGCGAACCACGGCGAAAGGTCCACGAGCGGAACGGATGACGGCATACCGGCTCCTGTGAGGCGCTGTTCTGTTCGGCACTCTTTGTCCTGCACTGTCCTATTCGGACTTCTCGACCCCGATGTCCTCGAACCACAGGTCCGGGCGCGCGGCGATGAACTCCGTCATCAGCGCGGTGCAGCCGGGATCGTCGAGCAGGGTGATCTCCACCCCGAGCCCGGCGAGCCAGTCGTGGCCGCCGTGGAACGTCTCGGCTTCCCCGATGACGACGTGCCCGATACCGAACTGACGGACGAGCCCGGAGCAGTACCAGCACGGCGAGAGCGTGGTGACCATGATCGTGTCGCGGTAGTGCGGGCGGCGGCCGGCGTTGCGGAACGCCGCGGTTTCGGCGTGCATCGACGGGTCGCCGTCCTGCACGCGCCGGTTGTGCCCGCGGCCCAGCAACGCGCCCGCGGAGTCGAACAGCGCCGCCCCGATCGGCACGCCCCCTTCGGCCTTGCCCAGCTCGGCTTCTTCGCGGGCGACGGCGAGCAGGGTGTGCGGATCGATCGGCATGCGTCACTCTTTCCGGCCGGGGCGGCGCCTGGCAAGTGTTTGCCGCCGGGACTGCACCTTCCGGCGGATCACGGACAGGAGCTGTCCGCGATGTCTGGCACACTGCGTGCCATGTACGGCACTTCGGAACGGCTGCTCAGGCTGCTCTCGCTGCTGCAGGCGCGCCGGGACTGGCCGGGTGCCGACCTCGCGGCCCGCCTGGAGGTCGACGTCCGCACGATCCGCCGCGACGTCGAACGGCTGCGGTCCCTCGGCTACCCGGTGCACGCGACGCCGGGGGTGGCGGGCGGCTACCGGCTGGGTGCGGGCGCGGCCCTGCCACCGCTGTTGCTGGACGACGACGAGGCCGTCGCGGTGGCGGTCGGCCTGCGCACGGCGGCGAGCGGCACGGTCAGCGGCATCGAGGAGGCGTCGGTGCGCGCGCTGGCGAAGCTGGAGCAGGTGCTGCCCGCCCGGCTGCGGCCGCGGGTGGGCGCGCTGCAGGCGGCGACGGTGTCGCTGCCCGGAGCGGGCCCGACGGTGGACGCCTCGGTGCTGACGGCGATCGCGACGGCCTGCCGCGACCACGAGCGCCTGCGCTTCGGCTACGGCGACCGGGCGGGCGCCTCGACACAGCGATCGGTCGAGCCGCTGCGGCTGGTCCACACGGGCCGGCGCTGGTACCTGGTCGCCTTCGACCTCGACCGCGCGGACTGGCGCACCTTCCGGGTGGACCGGATCGCCGGGGTGCCGTCGATCGGCTTCCGCTTCCCGCCGCGCGAGCCCCCGGCGCCGGACCTGGCGGAGTACGTCTCCCGCCAGATCTCGACGGAGGTCTACCAGCACCGGCTGGTCCTGCGGGTGGCCGCCCCGGCGGCGGCGCTGGCCCGGCGCATCCCGCCCACGTCGGGCGTGGTCGAGGAGATCGACGAGGGCAGCTGCCGGGTGCGGACCGGGACGAACGACCTGGACGCGGTGCCCTACCACCTGGCCCGGCTGGGGTACGACTTCGTGGTGGAGGAAGCCCCGCCGGGCCTGGTCGAGGGCCTGCGGGCGGTGGCGGACCGGTTCGCCCGGGCGGTCGGCTGAGCTGCCGGCGCCCCATGTGGCCTTCGGTGCGTTGAATCGGCACTGCGGCGCGGAGCGCCTCCGTTTGAGGCTGGTGGCGGGGGCATGGAGGGAGCAACCAAGGCGGCCTTCGGAGGGTTGGCCGCGACCAAGGCCGCCTTCGGGCGCTTGGATCGGGCGGTGGGGTGGCTCAGGCCGGTTCCACCCGGACCCGGTCGCTCTCGCCGTCGCTCAAGAACGCGGCCAGCTCGCTTCCCTCGGCCGCGGCCGCCGCGCGTTCCGCCCCGGTCAGCCGCCGCAGCGGGCGGACCACGACCGCTCCCTCCGCCACCGTCCAGGTCGCCGAGACGCGGCCGTCGACCAGCACCACCCGCTCGCCCGCCACCGACAGCCCGCGGTGGGCGTCGTCGATGATGCGGGACCGGTCGTCGTAGCCGAGGATCGCGTTGTCGAACGCCGGCAGGAACCGGACCGGGGCCGGGGTGTCCGGGGCGGGACGCGGTGCTTCGGGCAGGTCGAGCAGCTCGCGGCCCCGCTCGTCGCGGAAGGCCACCAGCTCCTCGCGCACCGCCTTCACCGCGGCCGGCAGGCCGGCCAGCCCCGACCACGCGCGCAGGTCCGCCGTCGCGGCCGGGCCGAACGCCGCCAGGTAGCGCCGGACCAGCGTCCGGCCGACGCCGTCGGCCGGGTCGAGCGGGTCGGCGTCGCGGCCGAGCCACCCGGAAAGGGGGAGGTTCCGCACGCCCGCCTTGGTCCGCCACAGCCCGCGCGGCGGCAGCTGCACCGATGGGATCAGCGCGGCGATCAGCAGCTCCCCGAGCGGGCGCGGGCCCGGCGCGGGCCACCGGTCGGCGACCGCCCGCGCCAGCTCGCCCATCGAGCGGGGTTCGCCGTCGGCCAGCACCGCCCGGCCCGCCGCGGCGAGCTCGGCGAAGTCCACGCCCTCGAGCTCGCGGCGGTAGGTGGTGACGACCCGCTGCCGCAGCATGGCATCGAACCGGCTCCGCCACGCGAGTACGTCGTCGGCGGTGAGCAGGTGGACGGTGCGGCGCATGAGGTGGGTCCGCACGACCCGCCGTCCGGTCAGCAGCGTGTCCAGCGAGGCCGGGTCGAACGCGCGCAGCCGCGACCACAGCCCGGTGAACGGTTCCTGCGGCTCCTGCGCCTGCAGGCCGCCGAGGTGGGCGACGGCGTCGAGCACGGGGAGGCCGGCGCGTTCGAGCAGCAGCTGCCGGGCGAGGGTGGCGCGGTTGAGGGCCCGCGCGTCGAGAACGTTCCGCACGAGGCCACCGTGCCACGAGTAGCGGTCAGGAAGTGTCCGCTACTCGGCGGGCACGCCGAGCATGCGCAGCACGAGCCCGCCGTACTCCTTGCCGAGCGCGGCCGGCGTCTGGCGGGCGCGCTCGCTGTACCAGCGGGCGACGTCGACGCCGAGCGAAAGCACGGCGCGGGCGGCGACGTGCGGGTCGGACACCGTGAACACGCCGCTTTCGGCGCCCTCGGCGATGACCTCGCGGACGATCCGCTCGATCCGCCGCCGCAGCGCGGCGACCACCTCGAGCTCCTGTTCGGGCAGCGCCTGCAGTTCGTACTGGACGACCCGCGCGACCGTGTGGCGCCGCGCGTGCCAGGCCACGAAGTCCTCGACGATCAACCGGATCCGCTCGACGGGATCCGATTCCTTGGCGACGACGTTCTCCACCAGCGCGAGGGTCTGCTCGTGGCCGTACCGGCTGATGGCGAACAGCAGCGCGGCCTTGGAGGGGAAGTGCACGTAGAGCGCGGCGGGGGACATCCCCGCGGCGCCGGCGATGTCCCGCGTGGTGGTGGCGTGGTAGCCGCGCTGGGCGAAGGCCTCCACCCCGGCCAGCATGAGCCGCCGGGCGGTTTCCGGCTGCACGTCCGGCCAGAGCTCGGCCGACAGCGACATCGTCATCCGGTGATCCTCCCAGCTCGCCCGGCCGCGGCCACGACGGCCGGCCCGGTCGTGCCCATTGTAAGCGGGCGCTTTGCCGGTGCCCGGGCAGTCGGCGGCCGGAGGTCACCGGCCGGTACGGGGGCGGGCGCCGGGCCCGCCCCCGTCGCGCTAACGCTGCAGGGTCAGCACGCCCGGCTTGTAGGGCAGGAGGCCGTAGTCGGTGCCGTCGGAGGCGGGGTCGCGGCCCTGGTAGAGGAACTGCAGGTTGCAGGGGTCGATGGTCTTGGTCTGGTCGGGGTTGGTGCGGACCAGGTCACCGTGGCTGATGTCGTTGGTCCAGGTGGCGCCGCTGTTGGCCTTGCCGGCGAAGGGGTTGCTTTCGGTGGCGGCCTGCGGGGTCCACGTGCCGCCCAGGCTGGTGGCGGTGAACGAACGGAAGAAGCGGCGCTCGTTCGTCCCCCGCGCCTCGACGATCATGAGGTACTGGTTCTGGCCCTGGACCTTGTAGACCTCGGGCGCTTCGAACAGGTTGACCACGCTGTCGCTCATGATCTTCGTGTAGCTCGAGCCGAAGCTGCCGGGGAAGTTCCCGATGGGCATGGTGGCGCGGTAGATGTTGCCGAGGTCGTCGGCGAAGAACAGGTACATGTTCGTGTCGTCGCCGATGAGGGTCTGGTCGATCGGGGCCCCGGTGGGGAGGCTGCCGGTGAACAGCGTCTGCGGCGCGGACCAGCTGTTGGGGTTGGTCGGGTCGCTCGAGGTGCG
Organism: Amycolatopsis sp. NPDC005003; assembly: GCF_053600695.1. Lineage (NCBI taxonomy): Bacteria > Bacillati > Actinomycetota > Actinomycetes > Pseudonocardiales > Pseudonocardiaceae > Amycolatopsis > Amycolatopsis sp. NPDC005003. The sequence continues at coordinate 143,251 of NZ_JBSGAI010000017.1, forward strand.
GTAGGAGAAGGCCGGGCCGCCCCACTGGTAGGCGAGTACCCAGATGTTCTTCGGGGCGAAGTAGAACAGCGTCGGCGCGACGGCGCCGAAGGACATGTCGCTCTGGGTCGCGGTGGCCATGTCGGACCAGTTCGTGAACGGGCTGAAGCTCGTGGACTTCCAGGCCGACCCGGTGTCGTGCGTGGTGGCGTAGACGACGTGCTTGCCGTTGTAGACGACGTTGGTGAAGTCCTTGAGCGAGACCCACCCGGACTTCGGGTTGGCCAGCGGGCCGGTCGAGCTCCAGCGGTAGGTCGAGGGCAGCGTGCAGCCGCCGCCGGTGCCGCCGTCGACCTGGACGAGCTGCCACTGCTGGTCGTTGCCGGCCGCGCTGGTCTGCTGCACGATGCCGGCGCCGTCGGCGGTCGAGGCGCCCTGGACGTCGAGGGACTTGCCGCTGTTGCGGTTGACCAGCCGGACGTAGCCGCTGCCGGTGTCGGTGAGGCTGAACTGCTGGTTGGCTCCGCCGTTGTCGGTCCACTGCACCACGGCGGCGCCGTCGGCGGTGGAAGCGCCCTGGACGTCGGCGAGCTTGCCGGAGTGCCGCGCGCGCAGCTTGTAGTAGCCGCCGCCGGCGTCCGCGAACTGGAACTGCTGGTTGGTGGTGTTGGTGCGGGTCCACTGGATGAGCCGGGCGCCGTCGGCGGTGGACGCGCCGTTGACGTCGAGGGCCTTGCCGCTGTTGCGGTTCACCAGGACGTACCAGGCGGTGGGGTCCACCGTGGCGGCCGACGCCGAGGTGGGGGCGGCGATGAGCAACCCGGCCACTGTCGCCACCACTGCCGCGGCGGCCGGCCAGGGCCGCCACCTCGCCGAACGCACGAATCCAACCGGCATGGGATCGTTCCCTTCTTCGTTGACGGGGACCATCGAGAGCAGTGTTAGCGCTAACATTTCGGCGCCGGGCAAGCCGTGGGTGAATGGTGGAGAGGAAGGGGACAGTTGGTCGACCGGCGGTGCGCCTGAACGCACCAGAGGACTGTGAACGATGACGTCGGCGGCGTCAAGACGTTGACAAGCGAGCTCCTCTTCCGGGTCCTGGTTGATCGAACCGATTCGATTCGGGCAAGCGGTGGCGATGTAAGTTTCGGTCCCTGCCCCAGGATGTCGTTGACCTGTTCCCGATGTGGTTCCTACTATTCCCGGGCGCCCTTCTAGCGAACCGGTTCGACGGTCCGGGTGGGCCGCCGGCCGCGGGCGGAACCCCCACGGAAAGGAACCCAGGATGTCCAGCTCACCGCACCGGTTCCCGCGGGAACGGGCGAACCGGCCGCTCGCTCTGCTCGTCGTCGTGCTCGCCGTCGTGGCGGGCGTCCTGGTGCCCGCGGCACGGGCGCACGCGGCGGTGAACACGTTCACCCTCGGCGCCACGCGCTACGACACCGCCGGCCGCGCGCTGCAGCTGCACGGCCTGGGCATCGTCCAGGTGGGCACCACGTGGTACGGCTTCGGCGAGGACAAGACCGGCCAGACCACCGCCAACACCGCCTTCCAGGACATCCCTTGCTACACGTCGTCCGACCTGGCGAACTGGACCCACCAGGGGATCGCGCTGGCGAAGCAGGGCAGCGGCGACCTCGGGCCGAACCGCATCGTCGAGCGGCCCAAGGTCCTCTACAACGCCACGACCCGGACGTACGTGATGTACCTGCACATCGACAACACGAGCTACTCCGAGCAGCGGGTCGGCGTGGCGACCAGTCCGACGCCGTGCGGCCCGTACAGCTACCGGGGGAGCTTCCAGCCGCTGGGCAACCAGAGCCGTGACATCGGTCTGTATCAGGACACCGACGGGTCCGCGTACCTGATGAGCGAGAACGCCGGCCGCAGCCTCCGCATCTACCGGCTGTCCGCGGACTACCTCTCGGTGGCGAGCGCGGTGGCGACGCTGCCGAACTACGAGTCCCCGGCCGTGATCAAGGTCGGCGGGACGTACTACCTGCTGGCCTCCCACCTGACCGGCTGGGCCACCAACGACAACGTGTACGCGACCGCGTCGTCGCTCGCCGGGCCGTGGTCGCCGTTCCGGAACTTCGCGGCGCCGGGCACCAACACCTACAACAGCCAGACGGCGAACATCATCACCGTCCAGGGCAGCGCGGCGACCACCTACATCTACGCGGGCGACCGCTGGACGGGCAACGCCATGGGGAACTCGCCGCTGATCTGGCTGCCGCTCACGATCCGCGGCACGACGGTCAACCTGGGCCAGTACCCGAGCTGGAGCCTGGACGCCGACGCGGGGACGTGGTCGGCGAACTCCGGGCTGCCCAGCGCCACCGCGCACGTGCTGAAGAACGCCAACAGTTCGATGGTGCTGGACGCCTCGGGCGCGTCGACCGCGGCCGGCGGCAAGATCATCCAATGGCCCGCGCACGGGGGCGCCAACCAGCAGTGGCGGCTGACGAAGCTCGCCGACAACGTCTTCACCATGGTCAACGTCAACAGCGGGCTGTGCCTCGACGTCCCGGACCAGTCGACGGCGAACGGCGTCCAGCTGCAGCAGTGGACCTGCACCGGCGCCGCCGGCCAGCAATGGACCGCGGACCTGGTGGGCAGCCTCACCGGCAGTCAGTACTTCCTCCAGAACGTCAACAGCGGCCTCGCGATCGGCGTGGCCGGCTCCTCCACGGCGAGCGGTGCGCAGGTCAGCCAGCTCGCCGGGACGAACGCCTCGAGCCAGGTGTGGACGGTCTCCTGACCCCTGATTCGAACATCCGTTCGAGGATCGGGTAGAGTGTGTGCCGGGTGGTGGTGCGGCCGCAGGGGAAGTGCGGTCCGCGCCACCACCTCCGACGCGGAACCTTCGAGCGCTGACGCCGGCGGCCGAACGAAAATCTTCGGCCCCGGCTGTCGAATCCGGCGCCCCGTGATCGACGCAGGGGTGAAAGCGGCTTCGTGCCGGGTCGAGCGCAAGTGAAGAGGTATCGCGGATGAGGACGCCACTGCGGCTCTACATGTCCATGTCGGTCGACGGGTACATCGCCGGCCCGGACGACCGCCCGGGCCAGGAGCTCGGCCGCGACGGAGGGCGGCTGTTCGATTGGCTCGACGACCGGAATTCCGAGGGGATCAACGGGCAGGTGTACGCCGAAGCCTCGTCGACCGGCGCGGTGATCTCCGGCCGCCGCACGTTCGAGCTGGCCAAGCGGTGGGGCGGCGACCACCACGACGGCGTGCCGATCCACGTGCTCACCCACGACATCGACCCGGCCGACGAACCGCCGGGCAGCGCGAAGTTCTACACGGACGTCGACGCCTGTGCCGTCGAAGCCCGGGAAGCGGCGGGAGACCGGGCCGTGCTGGTGCACGGCGCGGGCGCGGCGCAGGCGCTGCTGGCGGCCGGCCAGCTCGACGAACTCGAGCTGCACTTGATCCCGGTGCTGCTGGGCGGCGGGAGGCGGCTGTTCGAGCCGGCCGGGCTCGGTCGCGTAGAGCTGGAACCCGTCCGGCGGCTCGACGGTCGCGGCGTGACCCACCTGCGGTACCGGGTGGTCCGTCAGGGAGCCTGATCGACGCGGAACGTCCGCCGGACCGTGTAGTCGAGTTTTCTCGGCGTCCTGGTGTGGTGGATCAGGATCCTGGCGAGCAGCCGGCTGACCGGGCCGACCGGGACGTGGTATTCGAACGCCGCCCACACGTGGACCAGAACAGCTCCGGCGGGCAGCAGAAGCGGTTTGCGGTACAGCTGGGTGACGCCGGGTTGCACGAACGCGCGTTGCCAGTTCGGCGCGAACAGGAAGCCACCGTCGAGGATCAGGCGGACGTCTTGTCCCGGGCCGGTTTGCGGATCGACTCGGTGACCGAACGAGGGTTCGACTCCGTCGCGGCTCGTCGTGGTCTCGCCGTCGAGTGCGTATCGGACCCGCCCCTGAGTCTGGCTCACGTAGCCGGATCCGGGCCCGACGTTCTTGATCGTCACCACGATGTCGCCGACCTTCTGCGTGTCGTCGGCGCGCAGCAGGACGAAGTCGACGTCGAACTCGACGCACGGGAACAGGGCGCGCCGGAGCACGAACTGCACGTACCCGCCGAAGAGCGCGATCGTCGCCGCGACGGCGGTCACCACGGGGGCGAACTCGCTCCAGCGCATCAGGTACCCCACTCCCGTGCCGTCTTCGGCGGGTCACGCCGGCTATGTCGCGGAGCACGGGGAAAGTGCTTCACCGGCGCCCCCGGATTCGGCCGATCGGCCCCGGTCTTCCGCACGCCGAGTCACCTCGAAGCTGCGCCAAGTCACACTTCGCGAGAGACCTGATCGTGACACAACTTCGGGCCCGGTGGGACGTCTGATGATCGTGAGAATGATCCGCATCGCCGGGCTCGGGCTGGTGGCCCTGGTGCTGGCTGCATGTAGTGGACAGTCCGAGACCGTGGGGGCCGCGCAGCCGGCCGGGCTGGCGGGGGCGACCGGGACGACCGGGACGGCGACCGTGCCCGGGGTGCCGGCGGCGAAGGTGGTCTTCGGCCCCGAAGGCGGCGACCAGCTGAGCCCGAAGGACCCGATCGTCATCAAGGCGTCCGGTGGCACGTTGCAGGCGGTCGCGGTGACGAACCCGCAGACCGGCAACGGTGTCAAGGGCGAGCTCTCGCCGGACAAGACGACGTGGACCAGCAGTGACCGCCTCCGGTACGGGGCCACCTACCAGGCGGTCGTCACGGCGGCGAACCCGGCGGGCGCGACGAGCGAGCAGCGCGGGGAGGTGCGCACCCTCAAGCCGGCCGCGGTCGCCAGCCCCGCGCTCTTCCAGGCGGCGTCGGGCGATTTCGGCGTCGGCCTGATCATCGGCCTGAAGTTCGACCACGACATCACCGACAAGGCCACGGTGGAGAAGTCCCTCAAGGTGACGTCTTCGCCCGCCCAGGAGGGCGGCTGGTACTGGGTGGGCAAGCGCGAAGTGCACTACCGGCCCAAGGACTACTGGAAGGCCGGCTCGACCGTGAAGCTCGAGACCACGACCTTCGGCACGCCGATCGGGGGCGGCGCGTACGGCGGCCAGGACGTCTCGGCCACCTACAAGATCCACGACTCCTGGATCGCCAAGGCGGACGGCAACACGCACCAGATCAAGGCGTACCACAACGGGCAGCTCGTGCGGACCGCGCCGACCAGCATGGGCAAGACCGCCGACACCCCGCCGCGCGGCCCGACGCCGACCTTCAACGGCACGCACACCGTGCTGGGGAAGGAAGCCAGCAAGATCATGGACTCCTGCAGCTACGGCGTGTGCGAGGGCGACCCCGGCTACTACAAGGCGCCGGAGAACTGGAACGTCCGGATCTCCAACGACGGCGAGTACCTCCACGAGAACCTGAAGACGGTCGGTGTGCAGGGCAGCGCCAACGTCTCCAACGGCTGCCTCAACATGAACACCGAGAACGCCAAGTGGTTCTTCGACAACTTCAACGTCGGTGACGTCGTCGAGGTCACCAACTCGGGCGGCCCGCAGCTGGCGATCAACAACGGCCACGGCGACTGGGCGATCAGCTGGAGCGCCTGGCAGGCCGGCAGCGCCCTGCGCGGCTGAGTTCCCCCCTTGGCGAGGAGGCCTTCGGCGCACGCCGAAGGCCTCCTTTGGCGTTGTTGCGAAACCCGAGTCAGAGCGGGTCGTACTCGTCGCCGTCTTCGTTCAGCAGCACATAGCGCGGCGACAGTTCGGTCAAGGACGTGCTCAGCGACGCCAGCACCGTCTCGACGGCGACCTGGCCGAGCTCCAGCTCCGCGGCGACCTCCGAGCGGAGCTGGTCGATCTCGGGTTCGTCCTCCTTCAGCTCGGCGTAGGACGATTCGAAGGCGGCGCGCATCGCTTCGAGGTCGGGTGCGTGCACCACGACGTCCTGCCAGGTCGGTACCCCGACGACGAGGCGGATCGCGGCACCGAGGTCGGCGGCGACGATCCCGGCGGTGCCTTCGGAGCCGGCGTAGAGCACGGGGCCGCCGTCGCAGACGAAGAACGTGCCGCCCGAGGCGTCGCCGGCGACCACCTGCAGCTCGCCGCCCGAGGCCAGCCGCACCGGTTCGACGGGATCGAGGCGGGTCAAGTCGAAGTCGAACACGTCGGCCAGCAGCTTGGCGGCGTGGGCGTTGTTCCGGAGGCGATCGAGCATGCCGGAACGATAGACCGCCCCCCAACGGTTGGTGAGGGGCCCGCGAGTGCGGTACAACCGGAAGCGTGGCCGAGCGCGTCCGGCGTCCCGACCCGCACGTTTCCGTCGAGCGAGACGTGCTGGTGCGGTACCTCGACGCGTGGACGGCGACCGTGCTGCGGTCGCCGCGGGGTGGCACCTATGTCGAGGGTGGCGACTTCGCCGCCGACGCCTTCCGGGTCTTCGCCGAGTTCGCCGACCGGCTGGACGAGCACCACCTCGAAGCGGTTCTCGTCGGCCGCGCCGTGCCGGCGGGGGCCCCGGACGGCCTGGCCGTCCGGGTCGTCGACGAGCTGCGGGACGTCCGGGTGGCCGGGCCGATGCTGGCGCACGTCTCCGGTGCCTGGCCGCCGGCGCTGGTGCGGGGCAAGGCGCACGAGGTGCTGCTGTCGGACGTGGCCGGCGCGGAGCACCGGGAGCGGCTGCGGGCCGCGGGGCTCGGCTGCACGGTCGCCGTGGAGCTCGTCGCCGACGACGGAACCGCGCGGACGCTCGTGTTCGCGACCGCCGACAGCCGGCACCTCGGCACCTTCAAAACCGAACTCTGGGCGGCGGACGAGTTCGCCGGCATCCGCTTCCGCGACCCGCGTGACGCCGAGGGCACACTGGTCGACATCTCGCTCACCCCGCAGCTGCTGCCGCTGCGGCGGGCGCTGGTGGCGGAACTGGCCCGGCGAGGCCCCGCCACCCTCGCCGAGCTGCAGAACTTCACGCTGCTGGAAACCATCTACCGCGCCGAGGACGCCGTCGGCGCGCTGACGGCCGCGGTGGCGGCCGGGCAGGTCGCGCGGGAGCCGGAGAAGGGGCGGCTGAGCTCCCGGACCGTCCTTTCGGCGAGCTAGTCGGTCGGCACCGGCCGGGCGCTCCCGGCCGCCGGCGACAGGGTCGGGCGGAGTGCGGTGACGACCGCCGTCGTGACGACCAGGTGCATGAGCATCAGGCCGAAGACGTTGGCGGCCGTGGCGCCCGCGGTGAACAGCAGCAGGTCCGGGACCCACGTCAGGACGAGCACCGCCGGGACGACCACGCGCAGCGCCTGCGGGGCCCTGTGGGCGATGACGAACCAGCCGGCGGTGCCCAGCAGCAGCCCGGCGGCGGTGGCCGGCAGGTAGGACGCGGGGGACAGGCCCATGCCGATCCCGCCGTCGTCGAGGGCCAGCGCGCCGAGGGCGATGGCGGTGTTCGCCGCGGCGGCCGCCAGGAGGGCGAAGCCGAGGCGGAGGACGGTGATCGCGGTCGGTTTGAGGGTGGTGGGCATCGCTCCTCCTTGGGTTTAACACGCAACTCAAACCGTAATTTGGGTTGCGTGTTAAAGTCAAGGCGTGGGTGAAGAGGAGCCGTTCCCCCGGCTCGGTGAAGACGAGCAGCGAGCGTGGATCAACCTGGTGAAGGTCCTGCTCACGCTGCCTGGCGCGCTGGAAAGCCAGCTGCTGCGGGACGCCGACCTGACGCTGCTGGGCTACATGATCCTGGCGCGGCTCTCGAGGGTCCCGGGGGAAAGCCTGCGGATGAGCGAGATCGCGGAGATGGCCAACGGGTCACTGCCGCGGATTTCGCACGCCGTGGCGCGCCTGGAAGACCGGGGATGGGTGACGCGCGAGGTCTGCACCGGCCAGGGCCGCCGGTTCACGACCGCGACGTTGACCGCGGCCGGCCGCGCGCACCTGGCGGCCTCGGCACCCGCGCACGTCGCGACGGTCCGCCGGCTGGTGATGGATCCGCTGGGCGACGACTTCGTGGGGGTCGGCGACGCCGTGCGGCGGATCGTCGAAACCCTCGGGCTGCCCACGGAGGTCCTCAAGCCCCGGTAGGCGTTGGCGGGTATGGAATTCTCGGGCCGGCCGGGCCACACTGGTCTGCGGTTCCGGAGAAACTCCGCCCGCCCGAGGAGGGGTCAGGGATGCCCACCGCCATCGAATACGCAGTCGCCGGGCACTGGCACGAGCAGAACGGGTGCGGTGGTGGTCCGCCCGCCCAGAACTTCCACGGTGGCGCGGCCGGCCTGGCCGCCTCGGTGGTGCACCCGGACGTCGTGCCGGCGCCCGCCGAGGGGTTGCTGGTCACCGGCCTGCCCGTGGTGCTGCTCGGGGCGGCCGTGGTCTGGCGACGGCGACGCGGCGGGAAGACCACGGCCGAATAGGGGCGGCCGGCCGGTTCCGGGGCGCGGGAAATCGGAACCGGGCCGGCTCAGCGTCCCCGCGCCGCCTTCGTGCGGTGCCGGTACAGGAGCCACACGAAGTAGGGCGCGCCGATGATCGCCGTCATCAGGCCGGCCGGGAGCTGGCCGGGGGCGATGACGGTGCGCCCGGCGGTGTCGGCCGCGCAGACCCCGAGCGCGCCCAGCAGCGCCGCGGCGGGCAGCAGGCGGGAATGCCTGCTGCCCACGATCGCGCGGGCCGCGTGCGGGGCGACCAGGCCGACGAACGTCAGCACCCCGATCCCCGCGACCGCCGCGCCGGTCAGCAGGACGGCGCACGACAGCAGCAGCAACCGCGTCCGCGCCACCGGCACGCCGAGAACCCGCGGCGTTTCGTCGTCCAGCGACAGCAGGTCGAGCTCGCGCCGCAGGCGGACCAGCACCGGCGCCACCAGCAGCAGGGCCAGCGCCATCGGCACGAGGTGCGCGAAGGTCCGGCCGTAGGTCGAGCCGCCCAGCCAGGTGAGCGCCTTGGTCTCGTTCCACGGGTCGGACAGGGTGATCAGCAGCGTCACCAGCGCCTGCGCCGCCGCGTGCACGCCGAAGCCGATCAGCACCAGGCGTTCACTGGTGAAGCCGCCCCGGGCGGCCACGGCGAAGACCACGGCCATCGAGCACGCCGCTCCCAGGCCCGCGAAGCCCGTCAGCGTCCAGAACCCGACCCCGGACACGGCCGTGAGCACCGCGACCGCGCCGAGCCCCGCCCCGCCGACGACGCCGATCATCCCCGGCTCGGCCAACGGGTTGCGGGCCACCGCCTGGGTGAGCGCGCCGCCCAGCGCCAGTGCCGCGCCCGCCAGCAGCGCGGCCACCACCCGCGGAACGCGGGTGTCCAGCACACCGGTGACGATCGGGCCGGCCCGGCCGCTCACCCAGTTGACGAGGTCGCCCAGCAGCAGTTTCGCGTCACCGAGCAGGACCGCGCCCACGGCGACGCCGATCGCCGCGAGCACCAGCCCGGCGAGCACCACGCGGTACCGCACCGCGCTGACCCCGCCGCGCGCGCCGGCGGCGGGCGGTTCGGCGGGCCCGGCGGCGATCCGGGCCGTCCGGGCCAGCACCACGAGGAAGAGCGCGCCGAGGATCGTCGTCACGACTCCGGTCGGCACTTCCAGGGCGCGCTGCGGGCCGATGATCGCCCGGAGCAGCACGTCCGCGCCCAGCAGGAGGACCGCGCCGAGGGCCGCGGAGCACGGGAGCAGCGCCGCGTGCCGGTGCAGGCCCGGCACCACGGACGTGAGCAGCCGGGCCACGGCCGGCGCGGCGAGGCCGACGAACCCGATGGGGCCGGCCAAGGTCACCGCCGTCGCGGCCAGCAGCACCGCCAAGGCGATCGCACCGAACCGGACGCGTCCGATGTGGACACCCAGGGTCCTGGCGTGGTCGTCGCCGACGCGGATCAGGTCCAGCCGCCGGGCCATGCCCAGCAACGCGGCCAGCGCCACGCCGGCGACGGGCCCGAGCGTGCGGACACCGCCGAGCCCGTTCTGCTCCAGCGCTCCCTCGCCCCAGGCGAAGAGACCGCGGGTTTCCTGGGCGTACAACAGCAACAGGACCTGGGTCACCGAGATCAGGGCCAGCGCGATCGCGGTGCCCGCCAGCACCAGCCGCACGATCCCGGTGCCCCCGGTGCCGGACAGCGCCAGCACGAACACGGCCGCCGCCAGGCCGCCCGCGAAAGCGATCCCGGTCGCGCCGAGCAGGGGCAGCGAGACGCCGAACGCCGCGACGGCGACCACCGCCAGGTGCGCGCCGGCGTTGACGGCCAGGGTGTCCGGCGACGCCAAAGTGTTGCGCGACACCGATTGCAGCACCGCGCCGGCCACGCCGAGCGCGCCACCGACGACCAAGGCCGCGAGCAGGCGCGGCAACCGCGACTCGACGACCACCGCGGTCGTGTCGCCGGTCGCGCCGCCGACGGCCAGCCGCAGCACGTCGAGCGCGTCGAGGTTCGCGGTGCCCTGCGTCAGGTGCACGGCCGAACCCAGCACGATCAGCGCGGCGAGCCCGCACCCGAGCAGCGCGAGCCGCCCGCGCCGCCGGACGGCGACCGCGGGCGTCAGGGTGACCACGCTAGTTCTTCAGCGCGTCGACGGCCGCGTCGACGAACTGCGCCATCGACTTCGGCCCGCCGAACATCCAGAGCGAGTCCGGGAAGCGGTGCACCTTGCCGCTCTTGACGAACGGGAGGTTCGTCCAGATCGCGTTGCCGGCCAGCTCCTGCCGGTACGGGTCGCCGTCGGCGTTGTTGGCGATGTACCAGAACCGCACGTCGGGCAGCCGGGTCAGGCCTTCGACATCGGCTTTCGCCAGGCCGTAGACCGCGTCGCCGTCCATCGGCCAGGCGGTCTCGAGGCCGAGGCGGGCGAACACCGCGGACACCAGCGCGCCTTTGGTGTAGGGCCGGATGCTGACCGAGCCAGAGGTGACGTAGGCATCGGAGAACGCGACCTGCCGGCCACCGGCGCCCAGCTTTTCCACCGCGTCCCGGCCGGCGGTCAGCTTCTGTTCGAAGCCGGATTTCAGCTGCGCGGCCCTGGTTTCGGTGCCGGTGGCCTTGGCGATGGTGTCCAGGTTGGCGTACATCCCGGCGATCGGGTCCTTGGCGTTGCCGCCGTTGATGACGACGACCGGGACCTTCGCCTCGATCTGCTCGAGCGCCCCTTCGGTCACGCTGTCGGTGACGATCACCAGGTCCGGCCCGAGCGAGCCGAGCGTGTCGAGGCTCGGCTCGCCACGGGTGCCGATGTCCTTCGGGGTGCCGTCGAGCTTTTCGGCGCTGACCCACTGGCCGTAACCCTTGATGTCGGACACGCCGACCGGCATGACGCCGAGCGACACGAGGTGCTCGACGGCGTTCCACTCGGTCGCCGCGACACGCTTGGCCGGGCCGGGCAGCTTCACCTCCTTGCCGCGCGCGTCGACGACGGTGATCGGGCCGCCGCCGGTGGCGGCGGCGTTGCTCGTGGGCGCCTCGGTGGTGCCACAGCCGGCCACGAAGAACGTGGCGGCCGCGGACAGGCCGAGGAGCATCCGGGTGATCCGCATGTTTCTCCTGTTTCAGGTGGGTCAGACAGCCGTGGTGGCGTTGAAGCGGCCGACCGCGCGGGTGTGGATCCGCCCGTCGGCCGGGTCGGTGACGACGTCCACGCGGATGCCGTAGGCGCGGCTGAGGTTGTCCGGCGTCAGCACGTCGGCGGGCGAGCCTTCGGCGGTGACCCGGCCGCCTTCGAGCAGCACCACCCGGTCGGCGACCGCGGCGGCCTGGTCGAGGTCGTGCAGCACCACACCGACGCCGACGCCGTGCTGGTCGGCGAGATCGCGGACCACGTCGAGGATTTCGACCTGGTAGCGCAGGTCGAGGAAGGTCGTGGGCTCGTCGAGCAGCAGCAACGCGGTGTCCTGGGCCAAGCACGCAGCGAGCCACACCCGCTGCGCCTGCCCGCCGGAGAGGGCCTGCACGGGCCGGTCGGCGAGGGCGGACAAGCCGGTCAGCGCCAGCGCCCGCTCGACGGCGGCGGGCCCTTCGGGATCGCGGCCGCCCCAACGCGACCGGTGCGGGTGGCGCCCGAACTCCACCAGCTCCCGGACGCACACACCGCCTGGCGCGGTCCGGTGCTGCGACAGCAGGGTGATCCGCCTGGCAATGTCCTTTCCGGACAGCGCGCGCAGGTCGGCGCCGTCGGCGAAGGTCACGGCGCCGGCGACCGGCGGGTGCAGGCGGGCGAGCGCCCGCAGCAACGTCGACTTCCCGCTGCCGTTCGGGCCGATCAGCGCGGTCACGGTCCCGGCGTGCAGCGAGACGGAGGCGGCATGCACGACGACGTCGCTGCCGTAGGCGACGTCGACCGCACGGGCGTGCACGCCGGAGCGGGGAGCGAGGGACACACGAGGACGATAAGGTCAGGCTTACCTAACCTACAAGGTGGCGGACGGCACAATCCGGACTTCCGCCGCTTCGGTCAGCCTAGGAGTCGGCCGAGGAGTCAGCCGAGGAGCCGGCCGAGGTAGAGGTCCCGCGCGACCAGGCTGACCGCCAGGTGGTCGGCGAGCGGGTCGAAGAAGGCGCTGCGGTACTTGGCGTCGGTCACCGTCGAGGCGGCGAAGTACAGGCCGGAGAACGCGGCGATGAACAACGACACCTGCAGCAGTTCCTGGGGGATCGGCAGCTGGATGCCGAACAGCGTGCCGCTCGCGGGGTCGCGCCCGATCCACGCCTTGATCACCGCGTGCTGCACCGCGACGATGCCGAAGACCACGAAGAAGACGAACACGAGGGTGGCGAGCACGAAGGTCTGCAGCACCTGGGTCAGCACCAGGACGAGGATCATGTTCGCCCGTTCCAGCTTCGTGAGCGGCAGCCGTTCGGCGGGGACGCCCTCGGCCAGGAAGGCCGCCAGCGGAGTCTCCCGCAGCTTGTCGAGGCCGACCGGGGCGGTGCGCGACTGGGTCAGCAGGGTGACCTCGTCCTTGAGCATCGCGAGCAGGAAGACCACGGCGACCAGGGCCAGGAGCCCGACGACCAGCCACATCCGCTGCCGCGACAGGGCGGCGCCGACCTGCCAGATCTCGGTGGTGAAGAACCCGAAGACGGTGAACAGCAGCAACAGGGGCAGGGCCCGGCTGGTGAGCTCGCCGAGCAGCCGCGTCTGGCGGTACGCGGCCCGCAGCGCCCACCCGACGATCGAGCCGACCCCGACGAAGGCGGCGGCGAACAGCCCGATCAGGATCGCGAGCTGGATGAGGAGGCCGAGCGGCACCGAGCCGCCTTCGACCACCCGGTCGACCACGGGGACGACGACCACGAACCCGGCCGCCATGACCGCCGCGGGCGCGGTGCCGCCCCGGTCGACCAGCTTGCGCCGCACCCAGCGGGCGGTGAGCCAGGAGCCGAGGGCGGGGAAGACGACCAGGCCCAGCAGCAGGCCGGTGTAGCCGAGCGCGAAGAGGTTGCTTTCCAGCAGCCGGTCGAAGTCGGCATCGGTTTCGCCGTCGACCGCGGTCAGCAGGGCGGTGAGGATCTGCCAGGCCGCGATGAAGACCACGGCAGGCCCGATCCGGACCAGCAGCTGAGCGGGCCGCCCCCGCACGACGGCGGGCAGGCCTCGCCGCCGGAACCACTGCTCGACGGCCTCGACGCCGCGTTCGTCCGCCATGCTCGCCTCCCGCCCGGCGCGGCCGCCGCCGGGATGCTAGCGCGGCGCCGGGTGTGGCCGAGGAGCTGGGTCGCGCGGGGTGGGGTGGTGGGCGGCGTGGCCGCGGTGCGCGCAGGCGACCCTGACGGTGGGCCGCGACCGGTGCCTGGTCGGTCCGCGCGCAGCACCTGCCCACCGCCCTCCCGTCGCCGAATCCACAGTGGACCATTTCCGCGGCGGCCGGACAATCGACCGTCCGCAAACCTCCGGGAATCAGCGAAAAGCGCGTCCCGGGGTGCGGCCGCCGGCTCCGCGCCACGCCGGAACCAGGTGGTTCGCCATCGCGAGGACCACGCCGGCGGCCACGCACGCCCACCGGTCCGGGGCCGGTGCGGGCACGCCGAGGACAGCGCACCCGGCGCCGGCCGCGGCGAGCGCTCCGGCTCGGCACACCACCGGCCACGACACCGTCTCCGCGCCGGGACACCCGCACGGCACGCCCGGCCGGCGCGTCCGCAGCACCGCCGTGTAACCGGCGAACACGCAGTACAGCCCGGCTTGCGCGGCGGCGGGCAGTACCGTGGCCGCCGGGGCGGTGAGCAGGGTCGCGAGCATCGCCGCGCCCACGAGGGTTTCCGCGATGGCGGCCGGCGCGGCCACGAACGGCGGCAGCAGGCGGTGGACGCGCAGCACCGCGCGGTGCTCCCGGTGGCGCACCACGTGGGCCACGCCGGCCGCGGTCAGGAGAATCGCGCCGCACGCCGTCATTCCCGCGAACCAGAAGGTGAGCATGGCGCCACCTTATTCGCCGACAGAAGTACCGTCCCCGTTCGGAGCAATTCGGGAACCGTTGGAAAACGATCGTGGCCACCGGGTAATCCGTCGGCTATTCTCGCCCGGTGCGATTCCGGGAATCGGAGGTCTCATGGGGGCACAACGGCTGCGATTGGTCGCGCCGAGCGGGGGCCGGGTGACCGTGGGCCTGCCCGCGGCGGCCCCCGTTTCGCACGTCGTGGCCGGCGTCCGGTTCGTCGGCGGCTCGTACGGCACCGGGTTCCAGATCGGGTCGCGCGGCTACCACGACTTCGCGTGCACGCACGTCGCCCCGGCGGACCCGCGAGAGCGGCTGGTCGTGCACGGCCGGGAGGTGGTCGTCGCCGAGGCCCGCGACGGGCAGTCGTCCGTGGCCACGCTGCTCGGCGCCTACCACGAGCTGATGACGGTGTACGCCGGGCCGGCGCCCCGCCGCGACCGCGTGCTGGCCCTGTTCGGCTCGTTGCGCATCGAAGACCACGTCGACGGCATGACCGTCGTGCCCCGCGCCGAGACGCTGCTGGATCCGACGAACGAACACCTCGTGGTCGTGGTGAAGGACCACGGTTCGCTCTCGATCCCCGCGCCGCGCCAGGCCGCGGCCTTGCTCCCGCGGCACGCGGGCGCGCGCACGAAACACGGCGAGGTCTGGAAGTCCGGGTCCGCCAAGAGGTCCTTCGTCCTCGGCTGCCCGGCCGGCGTGGCCGAGGTGCACCTCGCGGACACGGCGGCGAAGACCGAGCGCGAACGGCTCGACTGGCTCGACGACATCGACGTGGCCTGGGACCGCCGATGACCCCGTCGACCGCGCTCACCCTCCTCACGTGGGCGGCGATCATCCTGCTGTTCTTCGGGTTGGCGGCCGTCCTGCGCGAAGTCCGGCTGCTGCGCGGGATGGTCGCCCGGAGCGCGGACGGCTTCGCGGCCGCGCCGCCCGAGCTGGTGCTCGGCCCCCGGTTCGCGGGCCGGATCGTGGCGGCGGTCGATTCGGGCTGCCCGCTGTGCCTGACCGTGGTCGAGCGGCTGGCCGGGCTCGGCGCGGAAGCGACCCTGCTGACCCACGAACCCCCGGCGACGTGGGCGGAGCTCGCGCACGGCCTGCCGGTGGTCAGCGACGGCGAAGCGTGGCGTGCGGTTTCCCACCTCTCGCCGCCGGTTCTGCTGCTGCTCGACGGCACCGGCCGGGTCCGCCGGATGCTGCTGCCGGTCCGGGCGTCCGAAGTGGACGCCGCACTGGCCGGCTGGGCCGGTCCGACGTCAGGAGGTGAAGCCGGTGACGCTGGAGTTGGCGCACATTCCCGACCTTGAGCACCCCGGGCCGGATGCCGCGGGCACCCGCGCGGGCCGGAAGCTGAAGGTCCGCGGCACGCGCCGGACGTTCCTGCGCGCGGTGGCGCTCGGCGCGCTCACGCTCGGCGCGACCGCCCTCGACTGGTCCGGCCTGTCCCGCGTCCGGAAGGCGAACGCCGAGTTCAGCCCGTACGGCATGCCGGGCTACGACCGCAACGACTGCCGGGACGCCTACCCGACCGGCTACGCCGAACTGACCGACACCAGCGGTGCCTACGTCAACACCTACGCCGCCTGCTTCGGCGGGTACTGGCGGGGGAGCACCTACTGCGACGCGGGCTGGCACAAGTACGGCACGTGGAACGAGGGCGGTATCCAGGTCGACCACCAGCCGGTGGCCAACACGTGCGGTCAGTTCGCGGGCAAGAACGCCTGGCGGTGGACGACGCCGGACCAGCAGGTCTACCGGTGCTCCGACGGCTTCTCCACGTTCTGGGGCGGCGGGTACACCGGCCAGACGTACCTGACGATCTGCCGCGCCGCCCTGTGACCGAAGGGATTCCCCGGCGCCGGTGGCACCCGCTGACGATCGCCGCCGGGCTCGTGCTGGCCGCGGCCGCGGTGACGCTCGCGCTCGCGGTCGCGCCCGGCCGGCTGCTGCCGGGTGCGTGGCTCGTCCTGTGCGCGGCCGCCGGGTTCGCCACCAGCGGCTCCAGTTGAAGCCGGAACTCGGCCTTCGTGCTGAGCTCGCCGGTCTGGCGAGGCACTCCGACACTGGCGTTCTGCGCCGGGCTCGTCTGCGGCGGCGCCCTGTCCGCGCTCGTCCTGCTCGTGGCGGGTTCCCTGCTGCGCGCGCCCCTTCCGGCGGCCGCGTCCTGGGCCGTGGTGGCCGCGGCGCTGGGTGCGGTGCTGCTGCGGGAAACGGGCGTGTGGTCGTTCCGGCTGCCGGAAAACCGGCGGCTGGTGCCGGAGACGGTGTTCCGGCTCGGCCGGCACCTCGGCCCGCTCCAGTTCGGCTTCGAAATGGGCACCGGCGCGCGCACCTACCTGCCCAGCGGCCTGCCGTACGTCGCCGCGATCGCCGTCGCCCTCACGGCTTCGGTGCCGGCGGCGCTCGGCGCCGGCGCCGGGTTCGGGCTGGGCCGCGCGCTGATGACGACGGCGAACCTGCGCTACGACGGCGAAAACGGCTGGGACGGCGAATGGCGGGCCCACGGCCGGGCACTGAGGGTCCTGACCGGGGCCGCCTTCGTCGTCCCGCTCGCCGCCATCGCCGTCACGGTGCTGTCTGGTAAGCCCTGATCACGGTCTGGCTCACCGCGTTGCCGTCCGTGTCCCGGGCGGTGATGCGCAGGGAGACGAACCCTTCGCCCGCCGGGTTGCGCACCACCGCGAGGCCGCCGTTGCCGATCCGGGCCGTGGGCACGGGTGTCCACTTCGCACCGTCGTCGGTGGACGCCTCGACGCGCAGGTCCGCCAGCCGGAACTCGCCCGAGCCCGGCTGCCGCTGCGCGGTCAGCGCGAGCACGAACGGCTTGCCCGCCGGGGCACGGCTCTGGTCGTCGACCGCGCCCTCGGCCCGGACCACCAGCAGCGGCAACGGTTTCGCCGGCGCCGCCAGGCCGGGCTCGCGGAACGTCCACGCCACGTCCACCGCGGTCCCCACGACCGACCACGGCACGCTGCGGGTGGCCACCGACCGCAGCGTGTAGGTGCCCGCCTCGTCCGGGATCGCCAGCGCCCCGGTGGCCGGGCTCGCGGCGGTGGCCAGCGCGACGCCGTCCCGTGACAGCGTCGCCGTGCCGGTGAGGCCCGCGGGGGGCGCGGTGTACTGCTCCGGATCGCTGCCCGACACGAGCGGGATCGCGTACCCCAGCTGGTTTCCGGACCGGAGCACGCCCCAACCGTCCTGTGGTGCGCCGAAAGCGGGTCCGACCGGGGCGCGGTTCCAGCCGGAGTGCTGGTACCCCGGCCGGTAGGTGCGGTACGAGTAGTGGGTTTCCGCGTCGGTCAGCGGGTCCGGGTACACCGCCACCACGTGCTGCCAGCTCACCCCGGTCGAGTAGTACTCGGTGCGCCGGCTCGGCAAGACCGGCGCGGAGAGCTGGTAGGTCCCGCTGTCGGCGCCCGGGAAGCCGAAGGTGGCGTCGTCGGCGCGCAGGCTCTGCGCTGGTTTCCCCTGGGTGTGGTACCGCGCGTCGACCACCGCGAGGTCCCGGTCGCGCACCCGGAACACGGGATCGGCCGGGACGCGGCCGCGCTCGAGGAACGCCAGCTGGTAGACGTAGTCGCCGTCGGGCCGGGCGGCCAGCGTCGCCCGGAAGTACAGCGCGTAGGTGTGGTCGGTGACCTCACGACCCGAGCTCACCGCGTACAGCTCGGTGCCCGGCTGGGCGATCCAGGCGAGCGTGTTCGTGCGGGTGCCGCCCGGGTTCCCGGACACCAGACCCAGTTCGCCGCCCTGCAGCCGGGCGTCCGCCCGGTCGACCACCGCGCGCAGCGGTTTGCCCGCACGGGCGTCCAAGGTGACCGAAACGTCGCCGGTCACCGGCTGGCCGGGCCGCGACAGCAGCGTGACGGCGGCCGGCCGGGTCTGGCCCGTCGGATCACCGGACACGTCGAAGGCGTCGAGGTCGTAGCGCCCCTTGGGCACCCGCACCACGGCCGTGCCGTCGGCGCGGAACGGCCGGACGCCGAACGCGGCCCCGGTGGCGGTGTCGACGAGCGTCGCGACGCCCGCGGTGAACCGCCCGTCCCGGCCGATCAGCCGCACGGACACGTCGTAGCTTTCCGCCTCCAGGAAGGCGCCGAGCGCGGTCTGCACGGTGACGCCGGGCGCGGTCGCGGTCAGCCGGCCGCCGTACTGCCCGGCAGCGCTCCCGCTCGCCCGGAGGGTGACACCGACGTCGGCATCGCCGTGCGCGGGCACCACCACGGACGTCGCCGAGGGCGTGAACAGCGGCGCCGGGTCCGTGGTCAGCGAAAGGGTGACGGGCGCGTCCCCGTCGTTGTGGTAGGTCACGGTTTTCGTGACGGGCCGGGTGCGCGGCCAGGCGACGAAGCCGTAGCCGAGGCTGCCGGTCGTGGCGGTGACCTGCTGGGTGACCGCCCGCCCGGCGTCGACGCGGCCGGCACCCTGCTCGACCACGTCGGCGGTGGGTTTCGCAGTGCTCGTCAACGTGGACTTGAGCCGGCCGGCGAGCCAGTCCGGGTGCCGCTGGAGCAGCAGTGCGGCCGAACCGGCGACGTGCGGTGCCGCCATCGACGTGCCGGAAAGCCGGGCGTAGCCGTCGCCGACCGGCGCGGTGTCGCCGTCGCGCGTGCCCGCGGCCCGGGCCGAGACGATGCCCTCGCCCGGCGCCGCGATGTCGGGCTTGACCGCGTGGTCGCCGCGCCGCAGCCCCCGGTTGGAAAACGCGCTGGTGGTGTCCTGGGCCGACACGCTCCCGACCGCCAGTGCGGCGTCCGCCGCGGCGGGCGCGACGACCGGTCCCGGTTCGGGCAGGTCGAGCGAGCGGTCGTTGCCCGCCGAGGCGACGAAGAGGGTGCCGTAGCGGGCGGTCAGGGTGTTCACCGCCTGGGACACCGGATCCGTGCCGTCGGTGGCGTCCCCGCCGAGGCTCAGGTTGACCACCCGCACCTTGGGCGCGATCCACTCCATGCCCGCGATCACCGCGGACTCCGGGCAGCCGTAGGCGACGCAGACCTTGCCGCTGACCAGACGGGCGTCCGGGGCCACCCCGCGGTAGCGGCCCCCGGAGGCGGCGCCGGTCCCGGCGATGATGCCGGCCACGTGCGTGCCGTGCCCCAGGTCGTCGCTCGCGTCCGGCCGGGTTCCGGTGAAGTCCCGGGCCTCGACGACCTTGCCGGCCAGATCCGGGTGGTCGGCCCGCACCCCGGAGTCGAGCACGCCGACCGTGACCCCGCGGCCGGTGTAGCCCGCCTGCCACGCGGCCGGACCGCCGATCTGCGGCACGCTGACGTCGAGGGCCGGCGCGGCCAGCCCGTCCAGCCACACCTTGCCCACCTCCGGCCGCAGCGCGGACCCGGCGGTGAGCCAGGTCCAGAACTCCGTTCCGCGGCGCCGGTCCTGGCGCAGGGCCGCGCCGCGCACGCTCGGCAGGTCCCGCACGGCCGTGGTGGCCGGTGGCGTGGCCGTGGGGGCGCCGGCGGCATAGGTGACGATCAGCGGCACGCTGCCCGTGGTGTCGGCGAGGTGCTGGCGCAGCAGCTCGGAAACGTCGAACAGCCGGGGATCGAGCCGGCCCGCCGCCACGAGCGCCAGCGCGTCCGACGGCACGACGGTGATGTCGCCGGGGCGCCCGGAGGTGTTCGTTTCGCGGACGAAGCCGATCCGGTCGCGGCCCGGGCCCGGCTCGACCACCACCGTGTTTTTCCCGCGGGAATTCGGCAGCACCCGCACCCGGTCGCCGGTGATCAGCGTGACGGTTTGTCCGGAACCGCGGGGTCCGGAACCGCGCGGTCCGGAATCGCCGGGGGCGACGGGCGGAGCGGCCGGTTGCGCCGCCGCCGGAACGGGCAGGGAAAATCCCGCCACCACCGCGGCCGCCATCGCCAGCTGTCTTCGATGCATGGGCAGGACCCCTCCGCCTGAGCTCGTATCCCCCGGATTTCGCCGCGGCAAATGCGCGCGGAAAAATAGCCGCGGTCACGTTAACACCGGCTCGGGTGGCCAGGGCAATACGTCATTTCCGTGAACCAACCGCCGATAATTGATCACCGGAATACCGGCAGTGGCAAATGGGGTGGAAGCTATTCGGCGGCGGCGGCGGCGGCGGTCAGGGCAGGCGCGGCGGCGCGGTGCTGGCGCGGGCGGCCAGCTTCGGGGCGAGGAGCCGGGTGCCGGCCGCGGTGCCGTCGTCGAGCTGCCCGATGACCGTCTCGACGGCCAGCGCACCGAGCTCCCGCGCCGGGATCGCCACGCAGGTCAGCTCCAGCAGGCTGTGCGCGGTCAGGCTTTCCGGGCAGACCGCGACGAGCGAGACGTCCTCGGGCACCCGCAGGCCGCGGTGCCGCAGGGCCGCCAGCACCGCGGGCAGCGCCGTTTCGTTGTGCACGACGAGACCGGTGACCTCCGGACAGCGGGTGAAGAGCGCGTCGAGGCCGCGGAGCGTCCGCCAGTGGGTGTCGCTCCAGGCCAGCGTCGTCGCGCGGAGGCCCCGGCGGGCGGCTTCCGCCGTGAAGCCCTGGGCGAGCCGGGTGGCGGCGCTGCTGCCTCGCCGGTACGTCGCCGGCGTGGCGCCGATCAGGGCGACGTGCTCGTGCCCGAGGCCGGCGAGGTGGCCGAAGCAGAGGGCCCCGGCCGCGGCGAAGTCGAGGTCGAGGCAGCCGAGCCCGCGCGGGGCGTCGGGCACACCGATCAGCAGGGCCGGCCGGCCCAGCCCGAGCAGCACCGGCACCCGCGCGTCGGCCGCTTCGACGTCCATCACCACGACACCGTCGGCGGCGGACGAGGACACCGCCCGGCGCAGCGCGGCGGGACCCTCTTCGGCGGTGACCAGGAGCAGGGCGTGGTCCCGGGCGCCGGCCGCGGAGATCGCGGCGGCCACGAACTCCCGCACGACGACGTCGTGGGTGCCGGCGCGCAGCGGGACGACCAAGGCCAGGACGTTCGTCCGGCGGCCGGCGGTGAGCCGGACCCCGGCGTGCTGGTGGTGACCGCGTTTGCGCATGGCGTTCTCGACTGCCCCCCAGAGACGGCGACCCGTCACTCTTCGTCGAACCGCATCGACGATATCCGAACGTAGAGTACTCATCGGGGATGTGCAAGCAGCTCGACGTGCGTTCACCGGGGCAGGTGATGATCGAACCGATTCGATCATTCGGCCGTGGTCAGCAGTCCGGCGAGCACGTCGGGGCGTTCGAGGGCGAGGAAGTGACCCGCTCCGGGCACCTGGGTGAACCCGGCGTCCGGCAGGAGGTCGCGGTCGGCCTGCCGGTCCGACGGCCGGGACCAGTCGTGCTCGCCGTAGACCAGGTGGACGGGCGCCTTGACCGCCGCGTAGCGCGCGCGGGCCGCGATGAGGCTCGGCAGGTTCCGGTAGACCCCGCGGGCCACGGCGGGGTAGCCGGGGCGGCGGCCCACCTGGAGGAGCTCCTCCAGATAGTCCTCCCGCAGGGCGCTTTTGTCGCCGAGCCCGCCGCGCAGGATCCGGCGGAGAACGGCCTTGGGTTCCACTCCGGCGATCACCGGCCCGACGCCGGGCGCGAGGACGCCGGTGACCACCGCGCGGGCGAGGAGGCCGGACCGCGCGATGCCGCCGCGGAAGTCGTAGGCGTTCACCGCGACGACGCGCCGGACCCGGTCCGGCAGCTCGGCGGCGGTGGTCAGGGCGAGCACCGCGCCCATGGATTCGCCCAGCAGCGTGACGTCGGCGAGGTCGAGTTCGGTGAGCAGCCGTTCCACACCCGCGCGCATCGCCGGTTCCTCGTACGACGCACCGGGCACGATCCCGGAGTAGCCCATCCCCGGGAGGTCGAGGGCGTACACCGTGAACCGGTCGGCGACCAAGGGGACGAGGGCGCGGAAGTGCTCGGCCTGCGTGCGCACGGTGTGCAGCAGGACCAGGGGAGCGCCGGTGCCCGCCTTGAGGTACCGCAGCGTTCCCTCGTGGCTTCCGCGCGCGGCCAGGACGTGGCCGGTCGCGCCGGGGACGTGGATCGTGGGCTGTGGTTCTGCGTCGGGCATCGCGTCGGCTCCCTCGTGGACGGATGATCGGAAACCGATCGGTTTCGCTCACTGTAAACCGATCGGTTTCCCTTGCCAAGACCCGATGCTACGGTGGGAAACCGATCGGTTTACAGGAGCCGCTTCCGAGGAGTCTCGATGACTGACGCGCACCATGCCGGAGAAGATCCCGCGTTGCCGGCGAAACTCGCGGCACACCCGTCGGTGCGAGCGGTGCTCGCCCGGCGCCGGGCCGCGGGGCCGCCGCCGGTGATCGATGCGGCGTGGCTGCGTGCGCTGTGCCTGGCGGCCGGCGCGGACGACTTGGCCGCGGTGAGCCTGGACCACCCCGACCTGGCCGGTGAACGCGAGTACGTGCTGAACGCGCTTCCCGGTACCCGCAGCCTGGTCGCGATGGCGTTCCGGATGAACCGCGACAACTGCCGCTCCCCGGCGCGCAGCGTGGCCAACCAGGAGTTCCACCAGGCCGACGAGCAGGCCAACCACGCCGCTCGCGGCGTGGTCCAGGCGCTGCAGGACGCCGGCCACCACGCGATCAACCCGTCGGTCGGCTTCCCGCAGGAGATGGACCGCTTCGGCACGGACCGGATCTGGGTGGTGGCGCACAAGACGGTCGCGGTCGCCGCCGGGCTCGGGGTGATGGGCCTGCACCGCAACGTCATCCACCCGAAGTTCGGCAGCTTCGTGCTGCTGGCCACCGTGCTGGTGGACGCGGAGGTGAGCGAGTACGGGCAGGCGCTGGACTACAACCCCTGCATCGACTGCAAGTTGTGCGTGACCGCCTGCCCGGTCGGCGCCATCGCGAAGGACGGGCAGTTCGACGGCCTGGCCTGCACCACGCACAACTACCGCGAGTTCATGAGCGGGTTCACCGACTGGGCGCAGACCGTGGCCGACAGCGAAGACGCGGCCGACTACCGCTCCCGCGTCTCCGCGGCCGAAAGCGCCTCGATGTGGCAGAGCCTGAGTTCGCCGCCCGGCTACAAGTCGGGCTACTGCCTGGCCGTCTGCCCCGCGGGCGAGGACGTCCTCGGCCCGTACCTGGAGGACCGCAAGGGATTCCTGAAGACCGTGCTGCGGCCGCTGCAGGACAAGCGGGAAACGCTGTACGTCCTGCCGGGGTCCCGCGCGCAGGAGTACGCGGAGCGCCGGTTCCCGCACAAGCCGGTCAAGGAGGTCACCGGCGGCTGGGCGCCGCCGGAGTGACCGGCGTCAGCGCAGGCCCGCCGCGTCGAGCAGGGTGGTCACGGTCGGGACGACGAGCCCCTTCAGGTCGTCGACGCCGATCCCGGCCCGGGCGCTGGCGCCGTCGAAGACCACCAGGAGCTGGCGGGCCAGCAGGTCGGGGTCGGCGGCCCCGCCCTGCTCGGCCTGCCGGCGGAAGAAGCCCAGCAGGTTCCGCTTGATCCGCCGCGCCACGCGGCTGGCGGGGTGGCGCTGGTCCTTGAGCTCGATCTGCGCGGCCAGGTAGCGGCAGCCGTGGAACCCCGGTGCGGCCGCCTGGGCGGCCAGTTGCGCGAAGACGTGCATGATCCGCTCGCGCGGCCCGCGGTGGTCGTCGGCCGGGGGCAGCAGGCCGGCGACGAAGGCGCCCGCGCCCTCCTTCAGGCTCGCCGCGAGGAGCTCGTCCTTGCTTTCGAACAGCTGGTAGAGGGAGCGCTTCGACACGCCGGCGGCCTTGCACAGCGCCTCGACCCCGATGCCGACCCCGTCCCGGTAGGTGAGCGCGGCCGCGGCTTCGAGCAGCCGCTCCCGGGAGGTGGGTTTCGCGTCGGTGGTCATCCCGCGAGGTTAACCCGGGCCACGCGGTTTGAAAACCGATCGGTTTATCGCGGACGCGGTGATCGGGGCGCTGTGCTCGTCGTGTCACCGCGCCCTGACCCGCGACGCTCGTGGCGCGGGGGCCGGGGTGTCACGCGCCGCGGAGGCCTGCCTCGGCGAAGGCGAGCACTTCGTCGACCAGGCCGGCCAGCTCGCTCGCCGCCGTCCGGGCCCGGCCTTCGCGGGTCACGTAGATCTCCCGGAGGCCGGTGACCACGGTGACGGCCGTGAGCCGGGGGAGCAGGGCGTCCGCCGGCCGGCCGAGGTCGTCGCCGATGGCCGCGGCGATCAGCACCTCGAGGTCGCGGTAGCCGGCCCGGGCGCGGCCGCGGAGGTCGTCGTCGGCCATCAGGAGATCGGCGCGGAGGGCGCGGCGCTGCCAGAGGTGCGCGGGATCGGCCCCGGACTCCCGGTCGCGCTCGTCGAGGGCGCGCATGGTCGCGTGCATCCACTCGCGGACCGCGTCGAGGGTGCTCTTCGGCTTGCGGCTGCTCAGCCACGCCCGGAGGGACTCCGGGGTGAACGGGTCGTCGGCGAAGAGCAGGTCGTCCTTGGCCGGGAAGTGCAGCGTGACCGTGCGGGTCGCGACGTCGGCCCGCTCGGCGATCTGCGCGATCGTCGTCTCGCGGTAGCCCTGGCTCGCGAACAGGTCCAAGGCCGCGTCCTGGATGCGGGCGCGGGTCTGGGCCTTCTTGCGCTCACGGCGCCCGTCGGTCGCGATCATGCCCGCTACCTTACCATCCAGCCTATTAATGCACTCCATGCTACTGTTAGCTTGCAACGTAGGAATGGAGGCAGGTCGTGGCGAAGAACTGGTTCATCACCGGCACGTCCAAGGGCTTCGGCCGCGAGTGGACCGAAGCGGCGCTCGCCCGCGGCGACCGGGTCGCGGCCACCGCGCGGGACGTCGAAAGCCTGAAGCCGCTGGTCGAGCGGTACGGCGACGCCGTGCTGCCGCTGCGGCTGGACGTCACCGACCGGGCCGCGGCCGTCGAGGTGGTCGGCCGCGCGGCGGCGGAGTTCGGTGCACTGGACGTGCTGGTCAACAACGCCGGGTACGGGCACTTCGGGATGGTCGAGGAGCTGATCGAGGCGGAGGTCCGCGCGGAACTCGAGACGAACTTCTTCGGCGCCCTCTGGCTGACCCAGGCGGCCCTGCCGATCATGCGACGGCAGGGGCGGGGCCGGATCATCCAGGTCACCAGCGAGGGCGGCATCCGCGCGTTCCCGGGCATCGGCGCCTACCACGCGTCGAAGTGGGCCGTGGAAGGGCTTTCGGAGTCCCTGCGGCAGGAGGTGGCGGCCTTCGGGATCGACGTGATCTGCCTGGAGCCCGGCCCGTACCGGACGGACTTCGGGGGCGGCAGCGTCCGGCAGAGCGACCCGCACCCGGACTACGACGCGGTCCGCGAGGCGACGCGGATCGAGTGGGACCTCGGCGACCCCCGGGCGACCCGCGAGCCGATGCTGGAGCTGGCGGACACGGAGAACCCGCCGCACCGCATGTTCTTCGGCAAGTCGTTCGCGGCGGTCGAAGCCGAGTACCAGGACCGGCTGGACGGCTGGCGCAAGTGGGAGCCGCTCGCCCTGGCGGCGTTCGGCTGAAGCCCGAGCGGACGGCCCCTCGCCGCGCAGGGCGAAGGGTCGTCCGAAGGGCTGTCAGGCCAGCGCCGCGTCCATGGTGATCGTCGTGCCCGCGAGGGCCTTCGACACCGGGCAGGTCTTCTCCGCCGTCTCCGCGTACTCCGCGAACTGCTCCGCCGTCACGCCCGGGATCGAGGCGCGCAGGGTGATCGCGATGCCGCTGATCTCGAACCCGCCGCCCGCCGCCGGGCCGAGGGTCACCTCCGCGCTCACGTCGATCGAGTCCGCCGTGAGCTTGTGGGACTCCAGCACGCCCGACAGGTTCATCGCCAGGCAGGACGAGTGCGCCGCCGCGATGAGCTCCTCGGGGCTCGTCTGGCCGTCCGGGTTGCCCGCGCGGGTCGGGAACGAGACCGCGAACGTGCCCGCGTTGGACGAGTCCAGCGTGACCTCGCCCTTCCCGCTGTTCAGTCCGCCGACCCAGTGGGTGGTGGCGTCACGGCTGGGCATAAAGCCTCCTCGGTTTCGGGATGGTTCAGTGCTCGGCTGAATAAGCGGCGGCCGACGCCGTCAGCCGCCGCAGGGTGGTGATCAGTTCCCGCCGCTCGTCGTCCTCGAGGCCCAGTGCGCAGCCGATCGCCGAGGGGACGCCGGCGGCGCGCGTGCGCACCGCCCGGCCCTGCTCGGTCAGGCTGACCACCACCGTGCGTTCGTCCGCGGGCAGTCGCGTCCGCGTCACCAGCCCGTTGGCTTCCAGGCGCTTGAGCAGCGGGGAAAGCGTGCCGTAGTCCAGGTGCAGCGCCTCGCCGATCTCCTTGACCGGCCGGGCGTCGGACTCCCACAGCACCAGCAGCACCAGGTACTGCGGGTAGGTGAGGTCCAGCTCGCCGAGCAGGGGACGGTACGCGTCCGTCACCGCGCGCGACGCCGCGTAGAGCGCGAAGCAGGCTTGCTCGTCAAGAAGGAACTCGTCCGGCACGTCCGCAAACCTAGCCCACGATTACATCGTGCGCAAGGTATCGGGAGTGTCGGACCCCTCTGGCAGAGTCCCGATCATGACCGAACGACCGAAGCGCCCCGAGGTGCCGCTCACCGGCGGCGAGCGCGAAATCCTCACCGGCCTGCTCGACTACCACCGCGCGACGGTCGCCTGGAAGTCCGGCGGCCTCACCGAAGCCCAGGCCCGCCAGGTGCACCTGCCGAGTGAGCTGACGACCGTCGCCGGCCTGGTCGCCCACCTCACGCTCAACGAGTGGTTCTGGTTCGGCGTGGTCGTCGACGGCGAAGAGGACACCTGGGAGGAGAAGCTCGAGCAGGACCCGGACGCGGAGTTCCGGATCCCACCCGGGACGTCGGTCGAGCAGCTCCTCGCGGACTACGAGAAGCAGTGCGCCCGCAGCCGCGAGATCGTGGCGAAGCACGGCCTGGACGACGAAGTGACGCACAAGGACGAGACCTTCAACGTCCGCTGGGTCGTCGCGCACATGATCGAGGAGACCGCGCGGCACGTCGGCCACCTCGACGTCCTGCGCGAGCTGACCGACGGCCTCACCGGGGAGTGACCTTCTTCGGCGGCAGCGGGAAGAAGCCGCTGGTCCGCTCGACGTAGTGCGCGTACGCCGGGCGCGTGCGGGCCATGCCCTTCTCCAGCAACGGTTTCCCCGTCCCGCGGGCCAGGGTGAAGGTCATCGCGACGGGGGAGAGGATCGTCGCCGCGCCCGGCCACGTCGAGCAGGCCAGCAGGTAGAGGCCCCACCAGACGCACGCGTCGCCGAAGTAGTTCGGGTGCCGCGTGTAGCGCCACAGCCCCGTGTCCAGGACGCGGCCGCGGTTGGCCGGGTCGGCCTTGAACCGGCGCAGCTGGTCGTCGCCGATCGTCTCGAACGCGAACCCGACCAGCCACACCGCGATGCCGAGCCAGCCGAGCACGCCGATCCCGGTGCCGTCCACGGCGAACTGCACCGGCAGCGAAACGAAGTACAGCACCACGGCCTGGAACAGGTACACGCGGAGGAACATCTTCGCCGGCCCGTGGCCCATCCGCGCGTACCTCGGGTCCTCCGGCAGCTTGTGGTTGCGCAGGTGCAGGTGCACCGAAAGCCGCACGCCCCAGACGACGGTCAGGAGGACCACCACCAGCCGCAGCCAGAGCGGCCCGTCGCCGAAGGGGAAGGCGGTGACCGCGACGATCGCGAACCCGAGCCCCCAGAACGTGTCGATCGTGTCGTAGCGCTTGCGTGCCCGCGCGATCCCGAAGGTCACGGCCACCGCCACGAGCGTGACGGCGGCCGTGACGAGCAGCTGCGGCATCGTCACCACTCCCGAGTCGCCGGCATACCGCTCCGGCCGTGGAGGTCGGGCCGCACGGCCAGGATCTGGTCCACACCCATCCGGTTCTCCTCGAACGCCAGCGCCCCGCCCACCAGGTACAGCCGCCAGACCCGCGCGCCCGTCTCGCCGATGAGCGCGACGACGTCGGCCCAGTTCTCCTCCAGGGTGGCGGCCCAGGCCCGGACCGTCCAGACGTAGTGCTCGCGCAGCGCGTGCACGTCCCGGACCTCGAGGCCCGCGGTCTCCAGGTGGTCGATGGTCCGGCCGACCGGGCGCATGGTCATGTCGGGCGCGATGTACCGCTCGATGAACGCGCCGCCGCCGGGCGCGACGTTCCCGCGGGACATCTGCTGCAGCAGCACGCGCCCGCCCGGCTTCACCATGCGGTGCAGCGTCGCCGCGTACGCCGGGTAGTTGACCTCGCCGACGTGCTCGCCCATCTCGATCGACGCGACCGCGTCGAACGGCCCGTCCGGCAGCTCCCGGTAGTCCTGGCGGCGCACCTCGACGCGGTCTTCGAGGTCGTGCTGGGCGAGCCGCCCCCGGATGTGCTGCAGCTGCTCGGCCGAGAGCGTGATGCCGACGGCCTCGACGCCGTGGTGCTTGGCCGCGTGGACGAGCAGCGAGCCCCAGCCGCAGCCGACGTCCAGCAGCCGCATGCCCGGCCGCAGCCCCAGCTTGCGGCAGATCAGCTCCAGCTTGTCGTGCTGCGCCTGTTCGAGGCTTTGGGACTCGGAGGTGAAGTACGCGCACGAGTACGCCATCGACTCGTCCATCAGCAGCTGGTAGAAGGCGTTGCTCAGGTCGTAGTGGTGGGCGATGGCGGAGCGGTCGCGCAGCAGGCTGTGCAGCTTCCCGGACAGCCGCGCCTCTTCGGCGGGCGGCTTCGGCGGCAGCCCGGCGACGCCGAGCCGGGCGGCCAGCCGGACGGCCTCCGCCCACTCGCGCGGCCCCAGCTCGACCCGGTTCAGCGCACCCGCGCGGGTCAGCGCCCAGATCCGGCGGAAGCCGTCCGCCAGGTCTCCTTCGACGTCGAGGTCGCCGGTCACGTAGGCGCGCGCGAGCCCCAGCTCGCCGGGCGCGTACAACAGGCGGCGCAGTGCACGGCGGTTGCGGAGCACGATGGTCGGCGCGTTTTCCGGGCCGGCGCGGGTTCCGTCCCAGGTCCGCAGGCCGACGGGCAGCGGCCCGCCGAGGAGTTTTTCCGTGAACGAGGCAAGGCGGTGCGCGGTGGTGTGCGGCATGCCGGGGATTCGCTCTCCCCGCCCCGGTGGATTGGTCGGCCGGTGCGGCAATCCGGCCGGGCCGCGGTCCCGAAGGACCGGTGTGGAGATCACGGGAGAACGCATCGGCGTCATCGGCAGCGGGGTGGCCGGCCTGACCGCGGCATACCTGCTGCAACGCAAGTACGAAGTTCTGCTGTTCGAGGCCGACGACCGCCTGGGCGGGCACGCGCACACGCACGACGTGCCGAGCACCCACGGCGGCACGATCGGCGTGGACTCCGGCTTCATCGTCCACAACGAGCGCACCTACCCGACCCTGCTGAAGCTGTTCGGCGAGCTGGGGGTGGCCACGCGCGACACCGAGATGTCGATGAGCATCCGCTGCGACGGCTGCGGCCTGCAGTACGCCGGCGCCAAGGGCGTGGCCGGGCTGTTCGCCCAGCGCGGCAACGCCGTCCGCGGCCGCTACCTGCGGATGCTGACCGAGGTGAAGCGGTTCCACCGGCACGCGAAGCGGCTGCTGGCGGCGCCGGACGCCGGCGACGTCACGCTCGGCGCGTTCCTCGCCATCGGCGGCTACACCCGCTACTTCGTCGACCACTTCATGCTGCCGCTGGTGTCCACGGTGTGGTCGGCCGACCGCGCCGACACCCTGCGGTACCCGGCGCGGTACCTGTTCGAGTTCCTCCGCAACCACGGCATGCTCACCGTCAAGAACTCACCGGCCTGGCGAACCGTCGTGGGCGGCTCGCGCGAGTACGTCGAGCTCGCGGCCAAGCAGCTGACGGCCGTGCACCTGTCGACGCCGGTGCGCTCGGTGCTGCGGACCGGCAGCGGCGTCGAGATCCGCGACGACGCCGACACCCCGCACCACGTCGACAAGGTCGTCGTCGCCACGCACGCCGACCAGGCCCTCGCCCTGCTGGCCAACCCGACGGCCGCCGAGCGCGAGGTGCTGGGGGCGTTCCGGTACTCCGAAAACGAGGCCTGGCTGCACACCGACACGAGCGTGCTGCCGGCGCTGGCCGACGCCAGGGCCGGGTGGAACTACCGCGCGCCCGTCTGCGGCGCGCCCACCGGCGCGGTCCAGGTCAGCTACGACATGAACCGCCTGATGCGGCTCGACGAGCCGACCGGGTACGTCGTCACGCTCAACCCCGGCGACGGCCCCGGCCAGGAGCACGTCGTCGCGCGGATGCGCTACGAGCACCCGGTCTACACGCCGGATTCCGTTGCCGCGCAACGACGGCTGCCCGAGCTCAACGACGGCGTGCTCGCCTTCGCCGGCGCCTACCACGGCTGGGGCTTCCACGAGGACGGCTGCTCCTCGGGCGCGCGTGCCGCGGAAAGCCTGGGGGTGACGTGGTGACGAACGCGCTCTACGACGCCACGGTCGCGCACGTGCGGCGGATCGACCCGCCGCACGCCTTCGCCCACCGCGTCTACCTGTGGCGCGTCGACCTGGCCGACCTCCCGCGGCTGCCGTGGTGGCTGCGGCCCTTCGCCCGGTTCGACGTCCGGGACCACTTCGTGGCCTCGGACCCGCGCGGCATCCGGGAAAAGCTGGACGCCTGGCTCGCCGAGCGCGGCGTCGACCTGCGCGGCGGGCGGGTCGTGATGCTGGCCGCCGCCCGCGTGCTCGGGTACGTGTTCAACCCGATCAGCGTCTACTGGTGCCACGAGCCGGACGGCCGGCTGGCGTGCGTCGTCGCCGAGGTGCACAACACCTACGGCGGCCGCCACGCCTACCTGCTGCACCCGGACGAGGCCGGCCTGGCCCGCGCGGCCAAGGAGTTCTACGTCTCGCCGTTCCAGGAGATGGACGGCGAGTACCGGATGCGCCTGCCGCGCCCGGAGGCCCTGCTCGACCTCACCGTGGCGTTGCGCCGCGGGACCTCGACCCCGCTGGTCGCTACGCTGCGGGGAGTTCGCCGCCCGGTGAACCCGCGGTGGCTGGCCCGGCTCGTGCTGGCCCGGCCGCTGCTCCCGCAGCGGGTGTCCGCGCTGATCCGCCGCCACGGCGTCGCCCTGTGGCTGCGGAAGGCCGCGGTCGTGCCGCGCACCCCGCAGAACGCCGGAGGACAGCTGCATGGATGAGCCGGCCCGCCCGCGCCACATGGCGCCGGTGCCCTCCGAAACCCCGGCCGGCCCGAGCGCCGAGGAGCTCATGGTCCGCGTCGCCAAGGGCGACGAGCGGGCCTTCGAGCTGCTCTACGACCAGTTCGCCGGGCCGATCTACGGTCTGGTGCGGCGGATCGTGCGGGACGCGGCCCAGTCCGAAGAAGTCGCCCAGGAGGTGCTCGTCGAGCTGTGGCGCACCGCGACGCGGTACGCCCCCGACAAGGGCTCGGCGCTGAACTGGGCGATGACGCTGGCGCACCGCCGCGCCGTCGACCGCGTGCGCTCGGCGCGCGCGAGCACCGAACGCGAGCAGAAGGCGACCTTCGAGGCCGCCCGCGGCCGTCCGTTCGACGAGGTCGCCGAGTCCGTCACCGCACGGCTCGAACGCTCCCAGGTGCGCCGGTGCCTGTCCTTCCTGACCGACCTGCAGCGCGAGTCCGTGCTGCTCGCCTACTACCAGGGCTATACGTATCGCGAGGTGGCCGAAGTGCTGTCGACGCCGCAGGGAACCATCAAGACGCGGCTGCGGGACGGGCTGATCCGCCTGCGGGACTGCCTGGGGGTGACCGCTTGAGCACGCCGGAGATGCACACCCTGGCCGGCGCCTTCGCGCTCGACGCCGTCAACGACGTCGAACGCGCCGAGTTCGCCCGGCACCTCGAGCAGTGCGACTCGTGCACGCAGGAGGTCGCCGAGCTGCGGGCGACCGCGGCCCGGCTGGGCGCGGCGATGGCCGAGGAGCCGCCGCCGTACTTCAAGGACCGCGTCATGACCGCCATGCACGCCACCCGCCAGCTCCCGCCGCGCACCCGGCCCGGCGCGCCCGACCGGCACCGCCGCTCGGCGCGCGCCCCGCGCTGGGCGGTCGTCGTGGCCGCCGCGGCCGCCGTCGTCGGGCTCGCCGCGGGCGGGGTCTTCGGCGGGATCGCGCTGACCCAGCAGCAGGAGCTGCAGACCGCCCAAAGCCGGCTCGACCAGGCGAAACAGCAGTTCGCGCCGGTCGCGGCGCTGCTCGCGGCCCCCGACGCCAAGACCGCTCACGGCGAGGCGCCGATCGGCGGCGGCGTCACGGTCGTGGTGTCGCGGTCGCTGAACCGGGTGATGGTGATGGACGCGGGCCTGCCGTCGCAGCCGGGCGGGAAGGTCTACGAAGCCTGGCTGATCACCGGCAAGGACGCGCCGCGCTCGGCCGGCGTGATCGCGGCCGCGGACCAGGGCGGCCTGGTCGTCGCCGACGGCGTCGGACGGGCCGACAAGGTCGCGGTGAGCATCGAACCGCCCGGTGGATCGGCCACCGGAGCGCCCACGGAAGTGCTCATGAGCATGCCCGCGCCCGCCTGATCCGGCGCTATACCAGATCGGGCCGAAGGGGTGCTCGCGGCCCGTCGCTCTTGCGCGCCCGAACGTGTTGTGGCAAAACACCTTTGCGACACACGGCGTGCCTACTGGATTAGAGCCTGCCTGGTGCCTACCGTCCTGCCTAACGTCGGCGGTTGACATAACTCTCGATCTGGGGTTGAGGTCGAGGGTTCGATCTTCGGCCGGCGGGCTGTACGGGCACAACGATCAGGAAGGCGGACTTCGATGACGCCCCCGCACAACTACCTTGCGGTGATCAAGGTGGTCGGCATCGGCGGTGGCGGCGTGAACGCCGTGAACCGCATGATCGAGGTCGGCCTCAAGGGTGTCGAGTTCATCGCGGTGAACACCGACGCGCAAGCACTGCTCATGTCCGACGCCGACGTCAAGCTGGACATCGGCCGCGAGCTGACCCGCGGCCTCGGCGCGGGCGCCGCCCCCGAGGTCGGCCAGAAGGCCGCCGAAGACCACCGCGAAGAGATCGAAGAGGTCATCAAGGGCGCCGACATGGTGTTCGTGACCGCGGGCGAGGGCGGCGGCACCGGCACCGGCGGTGCGCCGGTCGTCGCGCAGATCGCCCGCAAGCTGGGCGCGCTGACCATCGGCGTGGTGACCCGCCCGTTCACCTTCGAGGGCAAGCGCCGCGGCAAGCAGGCCGAAGAGGGCATCCAGGCGCTGCGCAACGAGTGCGACACGCTCATCGTGATCCCGAACGACCGGCTGCTGCAGCTCGGCGACATCGGCGTCTCGCTGATGGACGCGTTCCGCTCGGCGGACGAGGTGCTGCTCTCGGGTGTGCAGGGCATCACCGACCTGATCACCACCCCGGGCCTGATCAACCTCGACTTCGCCGACGTCAAGAGCGTCATGTCCGGCGCGGGCTCCGCGCTGATGGGCATCGGCTCCGCGCGCGGTGAAGGCCGGGCCATCCAGGCCGCGGAGAAGGCGATCAACTCGCCGCTGCTGGAAGCCTCGATGGACGGCGCCCACGGCGCGCTGCTGTCCATCGCGGGCGGCTCCGACCTGGGCCTGTTCGAGATCAACGAGGCCGCGTCGCTGGTGCAGGAGTCCGCGCACCCGGACGCCAACATCATCTTCGGCACGATCATCGACGACTCCCTCGGCGACGAGGTCCGCGTCACGGTGATCGCCGCCGGGTTCGACGCCGGCGCGCCGACGCACAAGAAGCTGGACCCGTCGACGTTCGGTTCCGGCTCGCGCGGCTCCGCCACCACGGCGTCGGCCGCGGCCGGGCAGGTCTCGAACCCGCCGACGCCACCGTCGGGCGCCACCCCGGTGCCGTCCGCGGGCAGCTCCGGCTACCCGGTGGCGCCGCCGCGGTCGCACTCGCCGCTGCCCTCGGCCGGCGGCAACCAGCCGGCCGGCGGGCTCCCGCAGCCCGGCGGCGGTTCGCGCGGCTACTCGCCGCTCGGCTCCAACGCGACCCAGGGCAGCCTGCCCGGGCGCGCGATGCCGGTGCACGACGACCCGTCGGACGACGAGGTCGACGTCCCGCCGTTCATGCGGCGCTGATCAGCTGTTCGTGAAGGCCACCTCGAGATCCTCGAGGTGGCCTTCACCGCGTTTGGGAGGATGGGGAGCATGCGGGTTCGGCGAGTGGTCACGACCAGGGCGGGCGGCGCGTCACGGCCGCCCTACGACACCTTCAACCTGGGGGACCACGTCGGCGACGACGAGGGGAACGTCTACGCCAACCGCAAGCGGCTCGCGTCCGAGCTGGGCCTGGCCGAGGACAAGCTGGCCTGGATGGAGCAGGTCCACGGCCGGACGGCGACCATCGTCGACGGCTCGGAAACCGCCGCGGCTGAGGCGACCGACGCCCTGGTGACCGCGACCCCGGGCGTCGCGCTCGTGGTGCTGGTCGCCGACTGCGTCCCGATCCTGCTGGCCGACGCCGAGGCCGGGGTGGTCTCCGCGGTGCACGCGGGCCGGGTGGGCACGCGCGTCGGCGTCGTCCCGGCGGCGATCAAGGCCATGCAGTCGGCCGGTGCCGAGGTCGGGCGCATCGAGGCGCTGCTCGGCCCGGCCATCTGCGGCGACTGCTACGAAGTTCCCGCCGAAATGGCCGCCGACGTCGAAAAACACGTTCCCGGCACTGCCTGCAAGACCCGCAAGGGCACCCCCGGGCTCGACCTGCGCGCCGGGCTGTGGCGGCAGCTCGCCGACCTGGGCGTCGGCAAGATCGGTGTCGACCCGCGGTGCACGAACGAGGACAAGACGCTGTTCAGCTACCGCCGCGACGGGACCACCGGGCGGATCGCCGGGATCACCTGGATCGAGGCATGACCTCCCGCAAGGCCGAGCTGGCCGAGAACCTGCGCGAGGTCGAGGCGCGGATCGCCGCCGCGTGCCGCGCTGCCGGGCGCGCCCGCGACGAGGTGAAGCTGATCGCGATCACGAAGACGTTCCCCGCCTCCGACGTCGCGCTGCTGGCCGAGCTCGGTGTCACGAACGTCGGCGAGAACCGCGACCAGGAGGCGGGCCCGAAGGCCGCCGAGGTCCCGGGCCTGCGGTGGCACATGGTCGGCCGGCTGCAGCGGAACAAGGCGCGCTCGGTGGTCGGGTGGGCCCACGAGGTGCAGTCCGTCGATTCCGCCCGGCTCGCCGACGCCCTCGCCAAGGCCGTGCGTGCGGCTCGCGACGCCCAGATACGTGACGAACCCCTCGACGTGCTGATCCAGGCCAGCCTCGACGACGACCCCGAGCGCGGCGGCTGCCCGCTCACCGAGCTCGGCGCGCTCGCCGACCTCATCGCGCAGTCCGAAGAGCTGCGGCTTCGCGGCCTGATGGCCGTCGCGCCGCTGGGCGTGGACCCGGCGGCCGCCTTCGAGCGGCTCGCTCGCGCGGGGGAGGGCTTGCGCAAAGATCACCCGAATGCCGCAGACGTGTCGGCCGGGATGAGCCATGATCTCGAGCAGGCGATCACGCACGGCTCGACCTGTGTGCGTGTCGGAACCGCGTTGCTCGGTGGACGCGGTTTAGCCTCGCCGTAGGGAGCTCGCGCGGTCGTCACGTTTCGTGTCCGCCCGCGCGGGGCACTGACGGCGTGGAGATCGAAAGTCAGTGCGGGAGCGGCTAGGGCTAGGGAGAGGCATGAGCGCGCTGCAGAAGCTGAAGGCCTACTTCGGGATGGTGCCCGCAGACGACGACGGCTACGACGACGGGGACGACTACCGGCGCGGTTACGACGACGACTACGACTCCTACGAGGAGCCGGCCCCGCGGTCGTCGCGTTCACGGTACCGCGAGGTCGACGACACGTACGACGAGCCCGTCAGCCGCAGCCGGTCACGCTCCGTGGCCGGCTCCGAGCCCGCTGTCCACGGCGCGCTCGCCATGGACCGCCAGCCGGAGCCGGTGGCGCGCCTGCGACCGGTCGTCGAGCCGGTCGTGCGCCAGCCGGTGCGTGATCCGCTGAGCCGCATCACCACGCTGCACCCGACCAGTTACGCGGAGGCGCGGGCGATCGGGGAGCACTACCGCGAGGGCATCCCGGTGATCATGAACCTCACCGAGATGGAGAACGCGGACGCGAAGCGGCTTGTCGACTTCGCCGCCGGGCTGGCGTTCGCGCTCAGAGGGTCGATGGACAAGGTCACCAACAAGGTGTTCCTTCTCTCACCGCCCGATGTGGACGTCACCGCGGAAGACCGCCGGCGGATTGCCGAGGGCGGATTGTTTTTGCGGGGCTGAAGTCGGCGTTACCGCTGAGCGCAAGCAGACGTGACTTTGCCGACCCGATCCGGGGTCGGCCCCCTCAACTGCGTCTTCGGAGAGGACGCCCGGTTAGAGTAGGCATGTGGAAGCTGTGTGGCTGGTCGTCTGGTACGTGCTGTTCGCCTTCTGGCTGCTGCTGACGGCGCGGATCGTGGTCGAACTCGTCCGGACCTTCGCGCGTGAGTGGCATCCGGCCGGAGGGGTTGCGGTCACGCTCGAGACCATCTACACAGTGACGGACCCGCCGGTCCGCTTGTTCAGGAGGATCATTCCGATGGTCCGGATCGGCGGCGTCGGACTGGACTTGTCGATTATGGTGCTGCTGTTGGTTGTGTTCTTCGCGATGCAACTGGCGACTCCTTCAAGTTGATCGGGGAGACTTGGAGTGGACCCTGCAGGCCCATGGAGTGCGTGAGGTGATCTGATGTCGTTGACCCCCGCTGACGTGCATAACGTCGCGTTCAGCAAGCCGCCCATCGGCAAGAGGGGCTACAACGAGGACGAGGTGGACGCGTTCCTCGACCTGGTGGAGACCGAGCTGGCCCGGTTGATCGAGGACAACAACGAGCTGCGCCAGCAGATGGAACAGCTCGACGCGGAACTCGAGTCGACCCGTAGCGAGCTGGAGAACGCCAAGGCGAACGTCGGCGCGCCCCCGATGCGCGAAGAGCCGTCGCGGCGCCTGGCGCCGGTGCCGCCGCCGCAGTCGGCCATGGAGCAGACCCAGGCGCACTCGATGGTCGGCGACAGCACCGAGCCGAACGTGCAGGCCGCCAAGGTCCTGGGCCTGGCCCAGGAGATGGCCGACCGGCTCACCGCCGAGGCGAAGACCGAGTCCGACGGGATGCTGGCCGAGGCCCGCACCAAGTCCGAGCAGCTGCTTTCGGATGCCCGGGCGAAGTCCGACTCGATGGTGAACGAGGCTCGCACCCGCGTCGACACGATGCTGAACGACGCGCGGACCCGGGCCGAGACGCTCGAGCGTCAGGCGCGTGACAAGGCGACCACGCTGGAGCGCGAGTCGCAGCGGAAGTATACCGAGACGATGAACAGCCTGAACTCCGAGAAGAGCGGGCTGGGCAAGAAGATCGAAGAGCTGCGCACGATCGAGCGGGAGTACCGCACGAGGCTGCGCGGGTTCCTCGAGTCCCAGCTGCGCGAGCTCGACGACCGCGGTTCCGCGGCGCCCGCGTCGGCGTCGTCGAACTCCGGGCAGTCGTCCGGTTCGACGAGCGGCGGGCAGGGGTACTCCTTCGGCCCGCGGGCCGAAGCCGGCTGAGGTTCTCCGACCGTGTGGTCCACCCCGCTTCCGGGGTGGACCACGGTTCGGAGTCGATCCGGTACCACCCGTGGGCGGGTCGTGGTCCGCTCCCGGGTCGTTCGTGTTGTAATTCAGCGTGCTTTACATCGTGCTGGTCCTGGTACTGGCGGCTCTGGGGTTGCTCGTCACCGCGCTGATCACGGCCTCTTCGCTGTGGGCGTGGGTTTCCATCGGCCTGTCCGTGCTGGCCGGGCTGATCCTGGTCGCCGACTGGCTGCGCCGCCGTCGCCGATCCGCCGCACCGCCGGCCGCTCGGGCTCTGTCCGCGCGGGCAGAGCCCGAGGCGTTGCCCGCCTCGGAAGCGGCCACGCCGGAACCCGAGGAAGAACAGACCACCCTGATCCCGGCCTCCGGCGACCTGGGTGACCCGGCCGACACGCCCGAGCCCGACCCGGCGGACGCTTCAGCCGAGGACGAAACGAGCGCCGATGCCGAGCCGGGCGTCGAGGAAACCCCGGAGGAAGACGCCGCCATCCTGGCCGACCTCGAGGACGAGGTCGTGGTGGTCGACGAGCACCCCCGCTACCACCTCCGCACCTGCCCCTGGCTCGGCCCCCGCGACACGATCCCGATCGGCGTCGGCGAGGCCCGCCAGCTCGGCTTCACCCCCTGCGACCGCTGCCGCCCCAACGCCACCCTGGCCGCCGCCCACCACTGAGCCGTGATGCCCCTCCAATCACGCGTGATGCCTCCCGAATCACGCGTGATGCCCGCCGGATCTCACGTGATCGAAGCCGGAACCGGCGTGATTGAAGCCGGAACTCGCGAGTCACGGCCTCAATCACGCGAGTTACGGCCCTGATCACGCGAGTTCCGGGTTTCAGGCGGCGAGGTCCGCGAGGCCCAGGTGGGTTTTCAGGGCTTGGGTGCCTGCCGGGGTGAGGCGGAGGGCGCGGTGGGCCTGCGCGCGAGGCGTCACCCAGCCCGCGTCGAGGAAGCGGGTCGCCACCGCCGCGCCCAGCGCGCCCGCCAGGTGGTGACGCTGCTCGCTCCAATCCAGGCAGAACTTCAGCAGGGGACGGCGACCCGCCGCGGCGAGGTCCAGGTCCACGCCCAGCGCGCCGAACACCGGAGCGGCCGCCGGACCCAGCGTGTACGGGTGTTCGTGCAGCGGAGCCGAAAGCCGGTCGCCCGGCCGCCGCCGCGTGTCGGAGAGCCCGGCCAAAGCGCCGCGCGCCAGCAACGCCGCCGTGACCGCCACTCCGAGCCGGCCCGCGAGGTGGTCGTAGCACGTCCGGGCCGTCCGCAGCGCCTCCGCCCGCGTCCCCTCGCGCAACGACGTCACCGGCTGGGACGGCGAACACCGCGCCAGCGTCTCCAGCAGTTCCGCGGTGTCCGGGCCGGCCAGCCGGTAGAACCGGTGCCGCCCCGACTTCTCGGCGACGACCAAGCCCGCCGACCGCAGCTTCGCCAGGTGCGCGCTGACGCCCTGCGCCGACAACCGGGCCTCGGCGGCCAGCACCGACGCCGCCAGCGCGCGGCCGTCGGCGAGCGCGAGCAGCACGCGGACCCGCGCCGGGTCCGCGAACAGCGCGGCCGTGCGGGCGATGTCGGCGTCACCTTCCACGCCTCCAGGGTGCCCCCGGCACGCTTCCACGCAACCGGAAGTGTCCGCGCGGTCCACTGGCGGGCATGCTGCTGCTCACCATGTGCGCCGGGATGTTCCTGGTCCAGCTGGACGTCACGGTCGTCAACGTCGCCCTGCCCAGCATCGGCACCGACCTCGCCGCGCTGCAGTGGGTGATCGACGGCTACGCGGTCGTCCTGGCCGCCCTGCTGCTCACCGGCGGGGCCCTCGGTGACGTCTTCGGGCACCGCCGGGTGGTCGTCGCGGGCTTCGCGCTGTTCGGCGCGGCATCGGCCGCGTGCGCGCTCGCCGGGTCGGTGCCGTGGCTCGTCGCCGCGCGAGCCGGCCAGGGCCTGGGTGCCGCGCTGCTGCTGCCGGGCACGCTGGCCGTGATCACGAACGCCCACCCCGGACGCGCCGAGCGCGCGCGAGCCCTCGGCATCTGGGCCGGGGTGTCGGCGCTGGCGCTGGCGGCGGGCCCGGTCCTCGGCGGGGCGATCGTCGCCGCGGCGGGCTGGCGGCCGGTGTTCTGGCTCAACGTCCCGATCGTGCTGGCGGCCGCCGTCGCGACCCGCCGGCTCCTGCCGCGCGGCGACCGCGGGCCGGGCCGGATCGACTTCGCCGGCATCGCGACGGCCGCGCCCGCGCTCGGCGCCGGGGTTTACGCGGTCATCGACGCGAACGTGCTCGCCGGGGTGCTCGCGGTCGTCCTGCTGGGGGCGTTCCTGGTCGTCGAACACCGGTCGGCGCACCCGATGCTGCCGCCGGCCGTCGCCCGGCGAACGGCGTCGGCGAACTTCGTCGCGGCGACGATGAACTTCGTCGGCATCGGCACGATCCTCGTGCTCACGCTGTACCTGCAGAACATCCGGCACGCGTCGCCGCTGGAAGCCGGGCTCGAGGTGCTGCCGCTGTTCGGCCCGCTCTCGCTGCTGGCTCCCGTCGCGGGCCGGCTCACCGGCCGCTCCGGCCCCCGCCCGCTCATGGTGGCGGGCTTGGCCCTGGGCGCGCTCGGAATGCTGAACCTGGTGCTGGTGAACGAAAACAGCGGCTACCCGGCCCTGCTGCCGACGCTGCTCGGGCTCGGCATCGGGATGGGCCTGCTGACCCCGGCGGTGGTGGCGGCCGCGGTCGCCGGCGTCCCGCCCGATCGCGCGGGGGTGGCGAGCGGCGTCACCAACACCGCCCGCCAGGCCGGCGGCGCGCTCGGGGTGGCAGTGCTGGGCGCGGTCGTGGACGGCCCGTTCGTCACCGGCCTGCACGAGGTGGGCCTGATCGCGGGCACGCTCTGGCTGGTCGCGATCGGCGTGACCGTACGTGCCCCTCGTGACAACCCGGTTGCGCGGGCCGGTTAACCTGGTAGGCAACAGGCGTCGATCCGGCCATCACCGGGGAGCCTCCGGAAGAACCGAGCGTCACCGCTCTCAGTAGAACCGGACGGGTGCGGCCCGTGACAGCCGTCGAATGAGCGGCCCGGGAGCACCTGCCGGGCAAGCGGGGTGGTACCGCGGAGCGCTGAAAGTGTTTCGTCCCCGTGTGGGTGACCGGGAGCCCGGTCGTCCGTACGCGAGAGACGAACCGAGGAGCACCCGGATGTACCCCCAGGCCCAGCTCGGCGACGGCGCAGGAGTCCCGTCGCAGCCGTCGTTCCCCGACCTGGAGAAGCAGGTCCTCGCCTACTGGGAGAGCGACCGGACCTTCCAGGCGACGATCGACGCGCGCCCCGCGGGCGAAAAGGGCGAGAACGAGTACGTCTTCTACGACGGCCCGCCCTTCGCCAACGGCCTGCCGCACTACGGCCACCTGCTCACCGGGTACGTCAAGGACCTGGTGCCGCGCTACCAGACGATGAAGGGCCGCAAGGTCGAGCGCCGCTTCGGCTGGGACACCCACGGCCTGCCCGCCGAGCTCGAAGCCATGCGTCAGCTCGGCATCACCGAGACGTCCGAGATCGAAGAGATGGGCATCGCGAAGTTCAACGCGGCTTCGCAGGAGTCCGTCCTCCGCTACACCGACGAGTGGCGCGAGTACGTCACCCGCCAGGCGCGCTGGGTCGACTTCGACAACGACTACAAGACCCTCGACGTCACCTACATGGAGTCGGTGCTGTGGGCGTTCAAACGCCTGTGGGATAAGGGTCTCGTCTACGAGGGCTACCGCGTCCTGCCGTACTGCTGGCGTGACGCGACGCCGCTGTCCAACCACGAGCTGGGCATGGACTCCGACGTCTACCGCAACCGCCAGGACCCGGCCGTCACGGTCGGTTTCCGAATGCAAGACAACGACAATGCCGTCCTTGACGGTGCGTACCTGCTGATCTGGACCACGACGCCGTGGACGCTGCCGTCGAACCTCGCCACCGCGGTGCACCCGGACGTGCAGTACGTCGTCGTCGAGCACGACGGCAAGCGGTTCCTGCTCGCCGAAGCGCGCGTTGCCGCGTACGCGCGGGAGTTCGGCGAAGAGCCGACGGTCGTCGCGCACTACACCGGCACCCAGCTGCTCGGAACCCGTTACGCCCCACCGTTCCCGTACTTCACCGGCACCGAGAACGCCCACCAGGTGCTGGCCGCCGACTACGTCACCACCGACGACGGCACCGGGATCGTCCACATCGCCCCCGCCTACGGTGCCGACGACAAGCTCGTCACCGACGCCGCCGGCATCCCGCCGGTGACGCCGGTCGACGCGCACGGCAAGTTCGACGCCACCGTGCCGGACTACGAGGGCCAGCAGGTCTTCGACGCCAACCCGAACATCGTGCGGGACCTCAAGAACGGCACGGGATCCGCGGCGCAGCAGGGTGCCGTGCTGCTGCGGCACGAGACCTACGACCACAGCTACCCGCACTGCTGGCGCTGCCGGAACCCGCTGATCTACCGCGCGGTTTCGTCGTGGTTCGTCGCGGTGACGCAGTTCAAGGACCGGATGGTCGAGCTCAACCAGCAGATCACCTGGTACCCGGAGAACGTCAAGGACGGCCAGTTCGGGAAGTGGCTGGAGAACGCCATCGACTGGTCGATCTCCCGCAACCGGTACTTCGGCACGCCGATCCCGGTGTGGCAGTCCGACAACCCCGAGTACCCGCGCACCGACGTCTACGGCTCGCTCGACGAGCTCGAGGCGGACTTCGGCGTGCGGCTGGACAACCTGCACCGGCCCTACATCGACGAGCTGACCCGGCCGAACCCCGACGACCCGACGGGGCAGTCCACCATGCGCCGCGTCCCGGACGTCCTCGACGTCTGGTTCGACTCGGGCTCGATGCCGTACGCCCAGGTGCACTACCCGTTCGAGAACGCCGAGTGGTTCGAGCACCACTACCCGAGCGACTTCATCGTCGAGTACATCGGGCAGACCCGCGGCTGGTTCTACCTGCTGCACGTCCTGGCCACCGCGCTGTTCGACCGGCCGGCGTTCCGCACCTGCGTCTCGCACGGCATCGTGCTGGGCTCGGACGGCGCGAAGATGTCCAAGTCGCTGCGCAACTACCCGGACGTCAACGAAGTCTTCGAGCGCGACGGCTCCGACGCCATGCGCTGGTACCTGATGGCGAGCCCGATCCTGCGCGGCGGCAACCTCGTCGTCACCGACAAGGGCATCCGCGACGCCGTCCGCCAGGCCGTGCTGCCGCTGTGGAACTCGTACTACTTCCTCGCGCTGTACGCGAACGCCGAAGGCGTGGAAGGGAAGTGGCGCACGGACTCGCCGAACGTGCTCGACCGGTACGTCCTGGCGAAGACGCACGAGCTGGTCACCGACGTCGAGTACGCGATGGACAGCTACGACGTCGCGGGCGCGTGCCAGACCGTCCGTGACTTCCTCGAGGTCCTGACGAACTGGTACGTGCGCCGCTCGCGCGACCGCTTCTGGGCGGGCGACCAGGACGCGATCGACACGCTGCACACCGTGCTCGAGGTGACGTCGCGGGTCGCGGCGCCCCTGCTGCCGCTGACCACCGAGGTCGTCTGGCGCGGGCTCACCGGCGGCCGTTCGGTGCACCTGACCGACTGGCCGAACGCCAACGACCTGCCCGCGGACGCCGCGCTGGTCCACGCGATGGACCGGGTGCGGCAGGTGGCGTCGTCGGCGCTGTCGCTGCGGAAGGCGAACAAGCTGCGCGTGCGGCTGCCGCTGTCGTCGCTGGTCGTGGCGGCTTCGGACGCGGAGACGATGGGCGCCTTCGCCGACATCCTGCGCGACGAGGTGAACGTCAAGGCGGTCGAGCTGACCACCGACGTCGCCGCGCACGGCGGGTTCGAGGTCGCGGTGAACGCCCGCGCCGCCGGCCCGCGCCTGGGCAAGGACGTCCAGACGGTGATCAAGGCCGTCAAGGCGGGGGACTGGTCGTTCCAGGGCGGCGCCGTGGTCGCGGCCGGGATCGCCCTGCAGGAGGGCGAGTTCGAGCGCCGGCTGGTCGCCAAGGGCGGCGGCGCGGCGGCGGAACTGCCCGGCGGCTCCGGCCTGGTCCTGATCGACACCGAGGTCACGCCGGAGCTGGCGGCCGAGGGCCTGGTCCGCGACCTGGTCCGGGTCGTGCAGCAGGCGCGTCGCGATGCCGGGCTCGACGTCGCCGACCGGATCGCGCTGACCGTCGA
Source organism: Amycolatopsis sp. NPDC005003 (assembly GCF_053600695.1). Lineage (NCBI taxonomy): Bacteria > Bacillati > Actinomycetota > Actinomycetes > Pseudonocardiales > Pseudonocardiaceae > Amycolatopsis > Amycolatopsis sp. NPDC005003. Next base: position 187,247 of record NZ_JBSGAI010000017.1, read on the forward strand.
CGCGCCCGCCGAGGTCGTCGAAGCGGCCCGGACGCACGAGGAGTTCCTGGCCTCGGAGACCCTCGCCACGTCGGTGACCCACGGCCCGGCCGGCGAGGGCTTCGCCGGCACGGTCGGCGACGGCACCAAGGTCACGGTCGCGGTCGTAAAAGCCTGACACGGTCGTGAGTGGTAAGTAGGGTTAGAACCCGACTTACCAAACACGACCGGGGTGGGGTTGGGGGAGG